>JAYTNY010000312.1:0-25611 GCA_043748055.1 Roseobacter sp. | reverse complement strand
GCAGGCTTCAGCCTGCGCCCAATATATGAATAGCAACGACTCAAACCTAGATTTGTGGCTTTCGTTACTCGTATATCAAGCGCAGTCTAAAGCCTGCGGCTACCCAGATGAGTTAGTTTTCCCTTTCTTCGCGCCACAGTTCGCGCATTTCGTCGCTCGTCTCCAGCAAGTCATCCAGCTTGCCTTGTGCTTCGATGCGCCCGTCTTTTAGCACGATGATGTGATCGGCCCGTCGCAGCGCGGTGTGGCGATGCGAGACGACCAAACACGTCGCTGATGTGTCCAGCCGCTGCCACAACAGGCGCTCGGTCTCCACATCCAGCGCGCTGGATAAGTCATCGAACACCAGCAACTCCGGCTGGCGCAGAAACATACGCGCGGCGGCGCTGCGTTGAATTTGCCCGCCCGACAAGCGCACGCCCTTCGGCCCCACCAGCGTGTCCAGCCCTTTTTCAAGCGAGATCAAATCCCGATCCATCACCGCGGCTTGCATGGCGGCGGGCATGTCCACTTGCTCGGCAGGGATGCCCATGAGCAAGTTGTCTTGCAGGCTAGCGCTAAACAGGCGCGGCACTTGCGCGGTGTAGGCGCAGTGGGGCGGGATGAAGTGCTCGGCCAGGTCACTCACCGGCTGGCCGTTCCAGAACACCGTGCCCGCATCTCGTGGCAGCAGGCCCAGCAAGGCGCGCACCAGCGTGGTCTTGCCGCTGCCAATGCGCCCGGTGATGACGACAAACTGCCCGCGCTGCAACTTAAAGCCAATGTCTTGCGCGCCGCGCCCGGAGGTCGGGTGCGTATAGCTCAGGCCGCGTACCTCCAGCGAATGCAGCCAGTGTTCGGCGGTCTTGGTCACAAACGGGATGGCTGGAAAGTCGCCGCGCTCGTAGACCGGTGTGGATGTCACCAGCTCGCTGTGCGGCGCATCGCCCATCAAACTGAGCAGGCGCTTGACCCCCACACCGGCCTGCTTGTAACGCGCCGTCAGAAAGCCGAGGAAGCCAGTGAACTCGCCGATAGCGCCCATGTTGTAGACGAACAGCGCAAAATCGCCGACGGTGAATGTGCCTGCTTTGATGGCGCTGGCGCTGGCGATGAGCGTGACCCCCGCGCCGATGGCGCTGGCGTTGACCCAAATCGATTCCAGCAGTTCGTTGAACAAGCGGTCGATCAAACCGGCCTTGCGGCGGTTCTCATTGAGCGTGCGGAAGTTGGCGACCATGCGCTCTTCTGCGCCTGCAATTTTTACGGCTTGCGCCGCGCCAAACGTCTCGGCGATAAATCCGCTGGTTTTGCCGCTGGTCTCGCGGAAGGCGATGCGATAACGCTCGCAGCGGCTGGTGAGGCGGTTAGCCGAGAGCAAGATGATGACCATAGGCGCGAGCACAATCAGGGTGATTTGCCAGTTCGTCATCAACATGACGCTGATGGCGATGATGGTTTGAACGCCGAGGCCAATACCATCGTTGAGCCACATGCCAAACATCGGCAACTCAAGCGCATCATCGCGCAGCCGGTTTACCGCCTGGCCGGGTGATTCGGGCAGGGCTTGTGCGCCAGGCAGCTTTAACACTCTTGCCAGCACATTGCGCTGCAACATGATGCGCGAGTTTTCGCCGAAGGGCCGATTGGTATTGGGCAGGCCATACAAGCCCACTGCCCGAGCCAACACGCAGCCCACCATCGCGGCGATCAATGTCCACAGCGTTAGGCCTGCTTCGGCTGTGCCACTCAGCAGGTTAAAGAATGCGCGGGCCACAAAGCCCGGCACAATCCAGCCCACCATGAGGATGAGCATGGACAGCAGGTTGAGGCCCCACACGGTGCGCCGCTGCCAAATAATGGCGGCGATGATTTGATAGGTTTTCATAATCTTTAATTGAGCGAAAGGATTCCAGGCTTTAGCCGGTTACAAACCCAGTTGCAGCCGAGGTTAGGCAAGGGCTACTAACCGGCTAAAGCCTGGAATCCATTTCCATGTGTCACGCCAATATTTCTTGCAATTGCCCCGCACTCGACCCCGTCTCCGCCATCTGCATGAGCTGGCTGAAGTGAGAAGATGAATCTCGCAGCAGGGCTTCGCGCTCACCTTGCTCGATGACATTGCCGCGTTCCAAAATCAAAATTTCATCGGCGCGATGCAGCGTGGCCAGGCGGTGTGCAATGATGAGCGCGGTGCGCTTTGGCTCGTTCAGCAGTTTGTCAATCGCGCGCTCAATGCGTCGCTCCGTCGCCGGGTCTAACCGCGACGAGGCCTCATCCAAGATGACCAAGCCAGGGTTGCGCAAGAAGACGCGGGCAAAGGCCAGCAACTGCGCCTCGCCTGCGCTGAGGCCTTTGCCATTGCCTTCCAGCTCACTGTCCAGGCCTTTGGGCAAGCCATCAAACCAGTCCGAGAGTTCGAGGTCTCGAATGACTTCAGTGATGCGCGTATCTGGAATCGTCGCGTCAAACAGTGTCAGGTTTTGGCGCACGGTACCGCGAAAAATTTGTACGTCTTGGGTCACCATGCCCACGTAGTGGGGCAGGTCTTTTAGCGGGATGTCCCTGATATCCATCGCCGAGCAAGCGCCCAAAGCGCTTTGGGCGCTGCCACTACATGAGCCTAAATTGATCTCGCCCTCCGTGACTTCATAGAGCCGAAAGATGAGCCGCGCCAGCGTGGTTTTGCCGCTGCCGGTGCGACCTAACACGCCAATCACGCGTCCAGGTGCCAAATCAAACGAGACGTTTTGCAGCACGGGGTCTGTTGTGTTGTAGCCAAACGTGACATCGTTAAACGTGAGGCGCAGTGGGCCAGTGGGCAGTGCCGCAGTGCCGGTGTCGTTGATCTTGCTCTTGATCGCCAGTAACTCGCGCAGGCGGGCGATGCTGCCTGCGGCTTTTTGGAAATGCTCAATCTCCTGGGTCAAGTGGCGCAGCGGGTCGAAGATCGTATCGGTGTAATACACCAGCAGGTAGGCCGTACCCAGCGACACCAACTTGTTGCTGTAGAGCAAGTAGCCCGCTGTAAACGCGATGATGTAGCCGATGGCGTGCCACGACTGAAAGACCATCCACACCAACACGCCCGCCACGCCAGCTTTCGTTTCCTTCAGCCGCACCATGCGACCAAAGCGGTAGAGCCTGTCCAGCACATAGTTGCCCGCGCCACTGGAGCGAATGTCCTCCATGCCGCCCAGTTGCTCTTCGAGGAAGCCGTAGAGATCGGCATGGGCCTCGCGGGCGTTCTTCCAATGCGGCACGGCCACCGTGCGCATTTTGTTCATGGTGATGAGGGCCAACAGGCTGAAGACGAGCATGATCGTCCCCACGCGCCAGTCCTCCCAGAAGAACGCGCCCAGCACCACGAACAGCAAGAGCAAGTTGCCCAACACGCGGATGACCAATTGCGAGAAGAAGATGGCGAGGTCCATCACATCGCCGTCTATGCGCTCAATCATCTCGCCGGGGGTCTTGTTGTTGTGAAAGCTCATGTCGAGGTTGAGCGCGTGCAGCATGAGATCGGCGCGCAAGTTGTTCGTGGCTGTCCAACCGACGACTTCGCCCACATAAATGGCCGCGACGGATGCGAACTGCACGATGAGTGCGAAGGCCAGAAACAGCCCAGCGGCGATGAGCAATTGCTGTTGGGTGGCCGTGCCCTGCGCCGAATCCAAAAAGTAACGAATGATTTGCGGGTTCGCCACGCGCAGCACAATCGTCATCAGAATGAGCACAGCCAGCACGGCCACGCGTGCAAGTTGCGGTCTTAGATATTTAGAGAGGAGTTCCCAATAGGGTTTTAACGGGATGTTCAAGATTTTCTCCGTGAGATTTTGGAGTCGAGGCTTTAGCCAGTTAGTAACTCAACTTCGATCCAATGTCGAATTGCGTTCGTAACCGGCTAAAGCCTCCACTCCTCTTTTGTGCGTAGTGCTTCTTCTGCGGTCACATTACTTTTCATCGCCTCATCCAACGCCAGCGCAAAACCGGCGCGCGCCGAGAGGCCCATCGGTTCGTAACCGCACTCGCGGGCCGCCGCATCGCCAAACAGGCAGGCAAAGGTGATGGCGAATTCGGTTGAGTCGAGATAGGACTGAATCACTTCGCGGGTGTAAGCCAAGTCGTCGGCATCAAGGCCCCCACCCCTCCGATGGCATAGGCCATCGGCTCCCTCTCCCGTTCTGACGGGGGAGGGTGCCGATGCAAACTTACCCGCAAAGCCATTCATGCGCATGATCTCTTTCAGCATCTTGGGCACACCCTGCACATGAAACCAAGCATATAGATATACCGTGACCAACGTCTCTTGGCGGATGCGCTCCGGCGTATAGACCTCGCTGCTCCAACACGGAACGACGGCAAAGTTACGTATCTGTTTGGCGTGTTCGCTGCGCTCGGCCCCCATCCGAAAACCCGCCTCGCTGAAGTAACGGTTTGTCCAGCCACCGCCCACATCATCCAGCAAGTTAATGCACAGCCGCGCCGTTGCATTCACAAAGCTCAATCGCTGCTCAGCCTCGTGCGCAGCTTGCTCGGCCACGCGTTCAGCGTCCAGCGCAATCAACGCATTCACCGCCACCAAGCAATGCGGCTTGCCCATCGGGTTCACCGCGCCAATGGGCACAACCACTTCACGCTCACCTGCCGCATTCACGCGCGTCATCTGTTCGATGTACCAGTTAAAGCGCACCATGTCGCGCGGCATCTCGTACAGCTCGCGTTGAATGTGCAGGGTGGGGATGAGTTCGATTTTCATGGTCAAGGCGGAAGTTTGAGTTGGGAGTTTGAGTTTGAGTTGGAGTTGGAGTGAATACAAACTCAAACTCCCAACTCAAACCGAAATGGACTGACCGCATCACACCATCTCCTTCCGATACGTTGTTCCTTGCTTCTCCACCGCAAAGCCCATGCTTTGGTAAAGCTGTAATTCGCCATTTGGGGTTTTTGTATCTATACCCAAAGCGACTTCGTCCATGCCCAAACTCTTGTGTAGGTGCAAGCTCATCGCCAATAGCGCCTCGGCAATTTTGGTTTGGCGGTAAGGCCGACGCACACAAATGCTCTGCGTGTATCCCCGTTTGCGGTTTAGCGTTTTGTTCTGCTCATGATTTATATAGCTCAGGGCCGTGGCCGCCACCTCGTTCTTTTGGGTATCCCACGCTACGCGGAAAAGCTCTGGCTGAAACCATGTGTCCATCTGCCACTGTCGGTAATCCTCGTCTGTTTGTTGGTGGTGGCTGCCGTCCTCTTGCAAAACTTCAAGCTCAGCATCAAAGATGGCGCGGTAGTGATCGGGTTTGGCGGGGCGCACTTCAAAATGGGTAGGCAGTGCGATGTCCGGTATCGCCATGCCCAATGAGCGTTTCAAGAGAAAGCCATAACGCACGGGCTTGTAGCCTGCTCGCTGTAACAAATTTACATTGGCAGCGATGTGGTCGTCTACTCGCGACTGAAAGAATTTAGATTTGCCCGCACTGTTGTGCGTTGCAGCTAATTCTTTGGCATGTTGTTCTAACCAATTCAATAGAGCGCCGCCAATGCCCTTGCCACGCCATTCAGGGTGAACGACGCAATCCAGCCAGTAAATCCAGTTGCCGTCGTCGTCGGTAAACCAACCCGTGATGCCCCGTGCAACCATTTGGCCACGCACTTCGGCAAACAACATGTCGCGGTATGGGTTGCTCATGTCGTCCGCTTCAGCAAGCCAGTGTTGTGCGGCGGACAGCGTATCTACCCAGTCGGCCCCATCAGCCCGGGAGCAAATGTTGTTCAGCACCACGTTCGGCTCCAAATCCGCCTCGCTTGCAAATAGGCGAAACCGCAGCCCCGGAATGGCGGGCGGGTCTATGTTGATGATTAAATCTTGAATCATGTTTCTCCAGACGGGATTAGAGATTGGGTAATCTCCAATCTCTAATCTCTTCCAAACTCCTTCCAATACGTCGTGGCGCGCCTGTAGACCGCAAAGCCCATGCTCTCGTAAAGCTGCAACGCGCCGGTGGGGTTCTGCGCATCCACATCCAGCGCGGCTTCGGTCATGCCCAAACTCTTGTGCAGATGAAAACTCATAGCGATCAACGCCTTCGCAATACCGAGCTTGCGGTAAGGCCGCCGCACGCTAATGCCCTCGGTGTAGCCCCTGTTTTTGCCCAGCACTTTGTTCTCTTCGGCATCCACAAAGTTCAACACCATGCCGGCCACTTCGTTCTTTTCAATGTCCCACGCCACTCGAAATAATTCCGGCTGGAATAACTTCCCAGTCAGCCAACGCTGGTAATCCTGTTCGGTTTGTTCGTTGTGGCCCCAGTGGTCACGAAAGGCTTCGTTGTCGGCATCAAAGATGGCGCGGTAGTGCTCTGGTTTGGCGGGGCGCACCTCAAAGCCCGCAGGCAACGCAATCTCCGGTATTGGCGCTTCTGATGTGTCTAACGATCGCTTCATGGCATAGCCAAAGCGCACGGCCTGGTAGCCCACCCGTTGCAACAGATCAATCTTGCTTGCCATGCTGTCTTCGGCCCACGACTGAAAGAACTTCGGTGCACCCTCGTTGGCGTGCGTTGCGGCCAATTCCCGTGCGTGTTGTTCCAGCCAGCTCAACACAACGCGGCCAATGCCCTTGCCTTGCCACTCTGGGTGAACCACGCAGTCCAATCCATACAGCCACTGCCCGTCGTCGTTGTGCCACCAACGGGTAATTCCTCGCGCGACCATCTGGCCGTCCACTTCGGCAAACAGCATATCGCGGTAGGGATTGCTTTTGTCAGCGCAGTTCGCCAGCCAGTGTTGGGCATCGGCCAGCGTGTCTACCCAATCGTTACCATCCGCCCGCAAGCAGATGTTGTTCAACACCACATTCGGCTCCAAATCGGCCTCGCCCGCAAACAGGCGAAACCGCAGCCCCGGAATCGCCGGTGCGTCAATTTTTATTGCTGCTTCTTGAATCATTTTTCTCCTCGCAGAGTGAATGGGGATTGGTGATTAGGGAGTGGTATCGCTTCAGTCGCTAATCCCCAGTCACTAATCCCTATTCACCAATCCTCTTCCGCCACACCGCACTCTCTTTGAACGAATAAAACCCCATGCCCTCATACAATTGCAACGCGCCGGTGGGGTTGGCGGCATCTACGCCCAGGGCGGCTTCGGTCATGCCTTGCACGTGCAATTTACGCAGGCTGTTGGCCAGCAGGGCTTTGGCCAAGCCCTGGCCGCGCCAGTTGCGGCGCACGCCCAGCGTGTCCACCCAGCCGCGCTTAAAGCCGTAGTGCGCGTTGTCGGCGTGGTAGATCGTGTTGACGCTCACGCCCGCCACCTCGTTCGTGTTTGCATCCCAGGCCACCTGCCACAGATGATGCTCGTGCATCGGATCATCGCGCCACTTGCGAAAATCTTCCTCGGTGCGCAGGCCGTGGCCCCAATGGTCGGCAAAGGCCTCCTCTTTGGCATTCCAAATCGCCCGCAACTGCTCTGGCGCTTGCACCGGTCGCAGCTCAATACCCGCAGGTAGCTTGGCGCAGGGGATGGGAGCCGTATGGCCGAGGTCATGCCGCATCAAAAAGAAATGGCGCACAGGCGCGTAGGCCCACTCGCGCAACAGCGCCTGCTCGGCCACCGCCGAGCCAGACAGCCACATACTTATCCACTTGGCTTTTTCGGGCGGATGGATTCCTGCAAGTTGTTTGGCCCGCGCTTCGTTAAAGCCGTATAGCACGCGCTGCAACCCCATGCTCCGCCAATCGGGATGCACATGCGCTTCTTGGCCATACAGCCGGTTGCCCTCGTCGTCGTCGCGCCATTCGATGCCACCATACGCTACTAACTGGCTGCCCACCTCAGCAAAAATCATGTCGGTCTGCGGGTCGCAGTTCTTTAGATGGGCGAAGTCGTTGGCTTTTTCTTCCACGCTCAGCACTTCTTCTACGCCATCGGCCACATGGCAGGCGTTGGCAATGTCCACCATGCGGGCATAGTCGGCCTCGCCCCTAAATTTGCGGTAGCGCACGCTAGGCAGCTCCGGCAACTTGATTTCATCAATTGTTTCTAATTCTTTCAGCATCTTGTTTTCTCCAACAATCAGGCAACAAAAAAGCCACAGGCATTTTCTGCGCTGTGGCTTTTGCTTCCAGATGAACGTGTCTCTCAGTTCAATCTCTTGGGTGGCAACCAACAGGCGCAGTACGACAAGGAACTCCGGCATCACCGGAAATCTGACGGGTAAATCCATTGTTTTGCATCTTCATTCGTACATCGCCTCCTTTTCTAAAGTTTAGAAGCTGAATCCTAGCATGGGTGCTGCCAACATGCACCCCGTAATTTTACGGGGATAGGTTAAATGGGTTATCTGCCCCAAACGACTTTAACGGCTTGTTGCAACTCGTAGGCAGCTTCACGTTCACAGTTTTGTTCACGGCCAAAATATCGTATTGCACGCCAAACCTACCGATGTAATCTTGCTGCTGAAACATCTTGCTAATCGTCCCGTTACCTTCTTGCAGCAACCGCACCAAATACTTCCCATCCACAGCCACCCAAATATTGCCTTTGGTGATCTTGCCCTTTAATCGGCTGAGATTCTGGCTTTTGGCGTTCATCAATTCCATGGTTGCTGCATCCAGCTTGTAGTGCAAGGTCTGCACACCGTTGATCTTTTCCTCGCCCACAAGCTCGCCAGAGAATGCAGTGCTAGCGCTTGTGCCCATTGCATTCAGCAAACTTTCTGGCTTAAAGGCCTCGGCCATCAAGTTTAGGGTGCCCGCCTCTGCGTTTGAGCTGGTGCATAGCTTCTCACCGGTGTCCATATAAAAATACGATTTGTCTCCGACAACGTAAAAGCCCATCTCTTTGAACTTGCGATTGGGTGCGAATGCCCCAGCGCCGACACCTGCCACCACAGAGAGCAGATCGCCCGATATCGTAAAACTGCTGCGTTTTTGCGCTGCGTCCGCCATCAGGTTAATTGTTAGCGATCCCTTGATGAGATTCTTCGTTCGGTTCAACTGTCCGTTCAACACCATCTTCAGCGCACTTCTTACCGTCTTGGCCTCGCCCAATGCGTCTTCAATGGGCCTCACTTCGATGGGGCCAACTTTATGCGTTGGCATGTCGGCAGGCTGGGCCAATACGGGGCTGTGTGATGACACCGTCAGGGTAGCGAAAGCAATTGCACAGAGTACTTGTTTGAACTGTTTTGAGTGAATCATGGCGCTCCAAAATCGGCAATGAAATAAAACCCGCCGTTGCTGCGCACAATGCCAAAGCCCACCTCGGCATAGCGCACGCTCAGAATATTGTGGCGGTGCGGGCCATCTGGGTATTCCTCGGTAAACCACATCTCGAAGGCGCGATCCACGCTGCGTGCCCAGGCCCAGTTCTCGCCCCACACGCGGCCCGCATAACCGGCGCGGCCCACGCGGGTTTGCGTGTTGGCGCCGTCGCTGCCGGTGTGGCTGCCAAAGCCGCGCTGCATGCAATCCTTGGCGTGCAGCTGCGCCGCCTGTTGCAACGCCCACGATTGCGCCAGCGGTGCAAGGCCTTCTGCCGCGCGAGCCTGGTTATACAGCGCCAAAACTTGCGCGCGCATGGCTTCTATGTCGCCTGCCGCATCGCTGGATGGCGCGGCCATTGCCGAGCGCTGTGTTTGCACCGACTCCACCTGCGCAATCACCGGCTCTGGCGGGGCTTCGGGAATCACCGTCAACGTTGCAATAGGCGCTATCGGCACAATCGGAATAATCTCAACGATTGCTGCTTCATCAGCCTTACTACTGCTGTTGGCGATGGGCGGCGCAGGCGTGGGCGGCTGCAACGTTGGTGCTTCGCTGGGCACGGCCTGGGCCACTGGCTCCGGCTCCACAAACGCAGCAGGCGCGTTAACCGGCATGATGAGTTCTTGCCCGGCGCGAATGTCCGAGGCATCGCGCAGTTGGTTCACCCGCACGGCGTCATCCAGCCGCACACCGTAGCGCTGGCAAATTTCGCCCAATGTCTCGCCTGCCTTCACCGCCACCACCACCCACAACACGTTCTCATCGGGGAAGGATTTGCTCTGCGGCACTTTTAGCGTTTGCCCAATGCGCACCACTTGCGATTCGCCCAAATCATTGGCAATCTGAATGGCTGCCATCGAAATGTTGAACTTGAAAGCGATGGTGGAAAGCGTATCGCCTGCCTGCACAGTGTATTGGGCTAGGTCGCCGACAACGGGCAAAGGTGTGGGCGGCGCAATATCGATGAGGGCTTGCGTGGGTGTGGCTATGGGTGTTGGGGATGGGGCTTGCGGCGGGGCTACGCCGGTTGGGTTTAGCGACGCTGCCGTAGGAATTTGGGCCAGCCGCGTAGCCACATCGCTTGGGCTAAGGGTTGGCTCGGCGCGGGCATTGCATGCGCTTGCCAGAACAGCCAACACAACAAGCACAATTAATTTCACAACACACTGCGGCATCCATTGTTTCATTCGTCTCAACTCCCCCTGCCGTTTATTGTATGTGCACGTCTCGCTACAACGCGGGGAATACAGGGTTGATGGGGAAGAGCAGCAGACCCAGGCCAAAGCTCATCGTGTTGGCGGTCAGGCTCATCAGGCCGCTTTGCTTCAGGCTCAGGCTGCGGTTGCTTAGCAAAAAAATTAATGTGGCTTCGTAGATCACCGCAAAGGCTTCGGCCCCCACCAACATAAATGGGTAGGGCAGGCCTGCCGCTGTTGGAAATTGGCTAAAGCCATACCCGGCGATAATCAACCCGAAGAACAAACACACCACCGTGATAGGCACTGCCACCACCAACGCCACTATGCTGAGCACACGCGTATTGCGCTTTGTTGCGCGCCTCATCCACACCAGCAATCCCCCAAACAGCACGGCCACGCCTAGCAACAACAGACCCAGAAAACGGTTGTTGGGCATCTGCCACGCCTGCAACGACGGAAAGAAAAACCACACCACCGGGAACGACAACGCCTGCATCAACCCAATCAACAACAGCAGTGGCAGCGGCGGTTTTTTGAAGGCGAGCAAGAAGACCAAGCCAATCAGCACCTCGGTGATGAGCGTGAGCAAAAACGCCGGGCCGAAGTTTTGCGGCAAGCCGAAGTTGGGCTTTTGTGCGGCCGCTGTCACGGTCAACCCATCTCCCCCATTCCCCGCTGTCACGCGCACGCTGCTGGGTGTGTTGTAATCAATATTGAGCGTTTCTGTTTTGATGACCTGGCTTTGTGCAACCCGATTGTTGACTTGGGCAACCAGTTTGAACTGCTGCGGAAAGCGAGACGTGATACCTACCAAGCAATGTTGTGACCTGCACTCGAATGGCAACACGGTTTTGAGTTGAGAGGTGAAGCAAGGTGCGCTGCTGCACATCCCTGCCGCTGCCAGCAATTCGGGCACGGCACAAGTCTCATCCATGCAACCCAGCACTTGCACAGCGGTGGGGTTGATGGGTTGGCCGTTGACATCTGCAAAGGTGAGCCAGAGTTTGGGGATGGGCGGGGCGGCGTTGGCAAGCGTGGTCTTGGGCAGCAGACTCGTGCAGACTGCAACAAAAAATAAAACACGAAGAAGCGAAGAACTGAAGAAATTTATCCTTCGGTTCTTCGCTTCTTCGTGTTTATATTCACTAGCTGTCTTGTTCCAATTCCACATACAGCATGCCATCTTCTTCAATGATCTCATACGCCTCAACCGACGTAGGCGGCTTGCCCAACGCGATGAGCTTCTGCGACCACTTGGGCAACTTGAAGCCGACAACGCCGGTGGCCCAATCCAAATTCTCGCCGCTGCACAGATCGAACCGCGAGTTGTGGAACGGACAGGTGACCACGCCGTTTTTCACTTTGCCGCCCGCCAGCGGCAGGCCCAAGTGCGGGCACTTGTTGTTGACGGCGCAGAAGCCATCTCCCACCCGCGCCACCACCATGCTGGTGCCAGCTACCTCCACTTTCTTCAGTTGCCCATCGGAAATCTCTGCGGCCAAGCCGATGCTGACGCGTTTGCTCATGTTTGTTGCTCCTTGCGCAAGAGTATAGACTTGCGCAAAGTTTTGGAGGGCTTTGCAATATGTGTAACGATTCTCGTCCGCATTCTCATGGTCTTTTGGAGCGTGGCGGCTTGGGCCGGTTTCGGCAAATTAACCGCCGAACCTTTTTAGCTGGGGTGGGCCACGGCACGTTTGTCTTGTTAACCGAGTTGGGGCCAGCGCGCAACATCATCGCCATTGCGTTGGGTAGCACGGGCTTGGTGGCATGTGCCGCGCCGCAAGCCCGCACAACGGCAGCGCCGGCGTCGTTACCATCGTCGCCAGCAATCAACATTCGCCCGGTCAGCCTGGGCTTTGTCAATGCCTATGTGCTGGTGCGTGGGGATGAGGTTGCCGTGGTGGACACGGGGGTCGCCAACAGCCAGGCCAAGATTGAAGAAGTGATCAAAGTGGCTGGCCGAAGTTGGGCCGATGTGCGGCATGTCATCCTCACCCATTACCACCCCGACCACGCGGGCAGCATGGATGAAGTGATCGCCGCCTCATCGAAGGCAAAGGCTTATGCCGGGGCCGAGGACATCCCGCAGATGTCGAAGAAGTCCTCGCTTCAGGCTGTGGGTGATGGCAGCGAGGTGTTCGGTCTGCAAATCATTGCCACGCCGGGGCATACGTCAGGTCACATATCGGTCTACGATCCCATCAGCTTGGCCTTCATCGCGGGCGATGCGCTGAACAATAACGATGGCAAGTTGACCGGGCCAAACCCGCAATACTCCAGCGACATGGCCCTGGCCAACAAGACCGTGCAAAAGATCGCTGGGCTAAAGTTTGAGAAGGCCTTTTTTGGGCATGGCGCGCCGATAGACAAAGGGGCAGCGGCGGCGGTAGCGCGGTTGGCGGAGACGTTGAAGTAATGAGCGAACAAGCACCGGATCAACCACCCATCCCGGCGGATGTTCTTGAGTGCCTTGCTAAAGGCGGCCCCGCATGGGGTGCGCAAGATTATGTGAGCGCCAAACGCTACGCCAATGAAGCTCTCGAACTGGCTCGACACCACAACAGTGAGTTGGGGGAACTTGGCGCACTGCACATGCTTGCAAACATTGCTTTTAACGAATGCGATGATCCGTTGTCGCAGAAATTGCATGAAAGCGTTCTGGCAAAAAGCCGTGAGATTGGCTATTGGGAAGGGGCAGCTTCATCGCTAACAAACCTTGCTTTGCTTGATCTTGTTAAAGGCGATTCTGAGTCGGCGCGTGACAAATATCAGCAAGCGATTCAAGCGTATGAATCCTCAAATCACTTTGAGATGGCTGAGCATGTGCGCTCGATCTTGGCTAAAGAGAAAATAGAGGCGGCGCTTGATGGCATCCCACGTATTCCTGCAAAAAAGAATTAAATTGCCGCAACACGAATGCGTGTGAAGGTGCCAGGTACTTCGGCGATTCCTATCGCCAGTGCCTGGCACCTGAGTTACGCATCAATGAAACTTCTTCCCACTCTGCTGCCGAAAGCGCGCCAACTCTGGGTAAGCCTTGCCGGGGTCGGCGTAGTGGTTGCCCGCAATGTCTTTGCCGCGCGCCAAATAAATTTGGTGCATCGCCCCATTGTGGTTTTCTTTGCCCACATTAAACGCCACTGAGGTAGGCATGTAGCGCATGGTGTAGCCACAGCGGCGCATGGCACTGGTGTTCTCCGGGCTGCCGTGTTGCAGCTTGCCATCGTGCAGGCTGGCCTGATTCGGCTCTAGTTCAATCGCCACCGCCAGCGCATCTTTGCGTTGCGCAGGCGTAATCTCGGTGCTGAACACGTTCTTCGTCGGGTCCACTGGGTCGTAATCGCTGTAGCCGTGAGTATGGCTGCCCGGCACCACAAACATGCAGCCGTTGGCTTGGGCGGATGGGTCTATCGCCAGCCACATCGTGCAAACATGCATGGGGTCTAGCTGGCCTTTCCAGTACGCGCTGTCCTCGTGCCAGGGCACGCGCTTGCCATCGCCGCCCGGTTTGCAAATAAAGTGGCTGCTCCATAGCGCAATGTCTGGCCCAATAATTTGCTCCACCACATCCAGCACTTCGTTGGCAAACAACCACTCAAACAAAGCCGGGTCGGTGAAGTGCGGCACATCCATCGCCTCCGGGCGTTGGCCTTGCGCCAAGTTGTCCAGCGTCTTCTCAAAGTGCGTCTTCAGTTTGTCAAATTTCGCCGCCGAGAAAATCGGCTCTCGAACAATTGTGTAGCCATCTTGGCGGTAGGCCGCAAGCTGCGCATCGGACAAGCGAACATGGGTCGTGGGATGGGTCGTGTTCATGGTCAATATCTTAGTCGTGTTGCAGCGAATGCAAAAAACCTCCGGGGTCTTGATGAGGTTCTTGTAAGTGGCTGCGGCTCTAGTCAAGACCCCGGAGGTTTGGCACGTGAGCCTAACTCACCACCGCCTCAATCTTCGCCATCACTTCGCTCGTCAACTTGGGCAGCACATCCAAAGCCTTTAGGTTCTCCGTAATCTGTGCAGGCTTGGTTGCGCCGGTAATGGCCGTGCTGACGTTTGGGTTCTTGAGGCACCACGCCAGCGCCAGTTGCGCCATCGTGCAGCCCAGGTCGCTGGCAAGTGGCATAAGCTGGCCGACTTTGGCCAGGTTCTCCGGCTTCAAGCGCATCTCGGCGAACCACTTCTCATCAAAACCGGTGCGGGTCTTGGCGTCGCCAGTGTTGTATTTGCCGGTCAGCACGCCTGCCGCCAACGGCGACCAAACCGTTGTGCCCAGCCCCATCAGCGCATACAGCGGCGCATATTCTTTCTCCACCCGCTCGCGGTGCAACAGGTTGTATTCGGGCTGCTCCATCTGCGGCGGCAGCAAGTGGTGCTGTTGCGCAATGGCCCACGCTTCGGTCAGTTGTTGGGCATCCCACTCGCTGGTGCCCCAATACAGCACCTTGCCTTGCCGGATCAAGTTGTCCATCGTCCACACCGTTTCGGCGATGGGCGTGTTGAGGTCGGGCCGGTGGCAGAACAGCAAATCCACATAGTCGGTTTGCAGGCGCTTTAGTTCGAGGTGCAAGCCTTCAACAATATGTTTGCGCGAGAGGCCGCTGTCGTTGGGGCCATCGCCGCCCCAGAACACTTTGGTCGAAAGCACCAAACTCTCGCGCCGCAGGTCTTTGGTGAACTTGCCGATTACGGCTGTGCTTTTGCCGTTTTCATACACCTCGGCGTTGTCAATAAAGTTCACGCCTGCGTCTAATGCGGCGTGCAATACGGCCTTGCTCGTCGCCTCATCCACGTTGTCGCCAAACGTCGCCCAACTGCCAATGCTGATGGCGCTGACTTTCAATCCTGCGCTGCCTAATCTTCGGTATTCCATCCTCACACTGTAGTGCGCGTGGATGAGTCTTTGATTAAGTGTGGTGCAGACCCAATCCCTAACACCAGCGCCATGCCCACCAAGATGATGACGAAGCCGAGGATGGCATTCCACTCAACCCGCTCGCCCAAAAACAGCGCGCCCCACGCCATGCCAAACACCGGGATGAGAAACGTGACAGTGAGCGCATTCGTTGGGCCAATGTTGGCGATGAGCCGGTAGTACAGCAAGTACGCCAGCGCTGTGCATAGCACAGCTACGCCGATGATGGAGACAACGACAGGTGTTGTGGGCGCTTTGGCGGCTGGCAGCCCAATTAACATGAGCGGCAGCATGAGCAGCGTGGCTCCCAGTTGTTGGCCGGTGGCAAACAGGGTGGGGGGAATGCCTTTGCCAAACTTCTTGGCGAACACAGCGGCGATGCCATAGCTAAACGTCGCCAGCAGGATGAGGCCGACCGACACAACGCTGTTAAACGAGAGCGGCACCGGGTTCAGCCCTACCAACACCGCCACACCGGCCATACCCAGCACCACGCCGAATGCTTTGCGAAAGGTAAACGGCTCTTTGAGCCAAACTGCGGCGACGAGGGCGGTGAAGAACGCAGCGGTGGCATTAAGGATGGCGCTGTATGAAGCGTTGAGGTTGAGCAATGCCACGGCAAACAACGTGAAGGGAATTGTGGCGTTAAACAAGCCCATGCCCAAAAACGCCTTCCAGTGCTGGCGCAGATTCAGCGGTTGTTGGATGGCTGCGAGATAGATCAACAAAACCACCGCCGCCACCGAGACGCGCAAGAAGCTGGTGAGCAGCGGCCCCAACACCGGCGACGCCACGCGCACAAACAAGAACGATGCGCCCCACGTGGCGGCGAGGGCCAACAACATCAATAGGTCTTTGGGTTTCATGTCGCAAGCATCGCATGGTTGCCTTGTTATTGCATTCGGTTTCTTGTGGTCATGCTGCAAGTAAAACACGAAGAAGCGAAGAACCGAAAAAATTAATCCTTCGGTTCTTCGCTTCTTCGTGTTCAGTTCTGCTTGATTCTTCGTGCTACGGCGCAGGCGTTTGCAAGCGGTTTGAGCGGCCTTGTTCCAGATCGAACACCAGCACCGAAGCGATGGCGTCGTTCTTCTCGATGTAGTACTCGAAGGTGATGTCGACCGACTGGCCAGGTTCGATGACGGGCGCACGGTCGTAGGCCAGCGCGCAACCGTAGGCAATCTTGCCGTCGCGTTTAATTGCCAGCGGCAACCAGCGCTTCATCGGAATCTTGGTGTTGTTGGTCACCTTCATCACGGCCTGGAACTGCCACACCGGGCGGTTGTCGTCGAAGCCCTGGCAACCCTGGCGCGGGTCGTCCATGCCCGATGGGCGGCCCCACTGGTTGTAGCCACTGCGGTATAGGCTAACCACGATGTTGTTATTCGTTGGCCCATTGGCGGTAGGTGGTAACGCGTTGTTGGGTACTTTGATCGTGAAGCCTTTGTAGGCGACCTCGCCGCCCTGCTCTTTGCTGCCTGCCGCGTACAGATTCAACTCGCCAAAGTCGTTGATCTCGCCGACGTCCCACGAATCCACGAATTGCTTATTGAGAAAGAACAGTGCGCTGTTGCCGCGCACATATAGCGCAAAGTCATTTTTCTCGCCGATGTTTTTCTTGAGGGCTGTCGTAAACGCGATGGCCTTAACCGGCTCGAACTTGCCGAACTCGCGGGCGATGAACAGGCCGTATTCGCCATCGCTGCCGACCAGCAAGCTGTAGAAGCGGCTGAAGGTGACGGCGCGAAAATCGACACCGACGATGAAATAGCGCAGGTCGGGGTTCACCGTGCCGAACAGCGCGTCGAAGTCGCGCACCTGTGCCGCGGCGCGCTCGTAGGCGGCGTCATCGCTGCCAAAGCTCAGCTTGCCAGCTTTGGCGGGCTGCACCACTTTTTTTGCGTCGGTTGGGGGCTTCGGATCGACCCCAAGCCGATCTGCGGTGATATGGGCTTGCACGGGCGCGGTGATGCTGCCCAACAAGGCAATGGCTGCGATGAGGGCGGCGGCGATGGATTTCTTTTTGGTGTTCATGGGTGT
This sequence comes from Roseobacter sp., assembly GCA_043748055.1. Lineage (GTDB taxonomy): Bacteria > Chloroflexota > Anaerolineae > J036 > Brachytrichaceae > JANMVQ01. The sequence goes on along the minus strand of JAYTNY010000312.1, from coordinate 8,215 downwards.
GTCTCCTTAAATGGATTGTGATGCTTGATGTGCAAGAGAGGTCTTGAAAATGTGAGAAAGCTGAACCCCCGACCCCTAAAGAGGAGTCGTTGAATCTCGCTCTCAGTTCATCATCCGTTACGAATTGATGAACTTATTGAGAAGCTCTACGACTCCCCTTTAGGGGTCGGAGGTTCTGGCTTACTTCCCCAGCAACAAATTGGTCGCAGCGGCAATGCCGGGGTCGTTGTCGGCGCTCATGTCGTCCCACTTGCCGCCAGCAGTAATAACGGGTTGCAGGCCCTGGCCTTCCCAGTTGAAACCGTTGGGCAAAGCAAAGCGTTGCTCGGCGATAAACATGATCGAGCCGTCCTCAAAAATGTAGGTGCGCAAGCCCTCAATGTTGCCCGCCGAGGGCTGACCTACCAGCCGGGCGCGGCCTTTGCCTTGCAAGGCCCCGGCAAAAATCTCGGCAGCCGAAACCGAATCGGGGCTGATTAAGACCACGATGGGCACGGTTTGCGAATTGCCGATGTTTTCGCCGCGCGCAATTAGGCCGCCTTTGGGGCCTTTGCGCGAACTAAAGCGGCCCAAATTGCCTTTGGCAAACAAACCCAAGATGTTGCCCAGCGCCACGATGCTGCCGCCGCTGTTTGTGCGCACATCAATGATCAAGCCATCTAACTTGCCACCTGCTTGCGCCATCAGTTGTTGCAACGAGGACTTGGCTTTTTTGTCAATCGTTTCGCTGAAGAAGGTGGGGATGAAGAGATAGCCGATCTTTTTGTTATCGGCGTTGGGCAGCAGGCGTTCGTCCACCAACTCTACGCTGGGCAGCTTCTCGCGCACTAAATCAAACGAACGGGTGGCGCCCTCTGGCGTTTGCACGGTAAGGGCGACAGGTGAACCAGCGGGGCCGCTGAGCAGGAAGCTCTGCGAGTAGCCGTCGCGGTCTACGGCCTGGTAGCCGCCAATCGTCAGGATGCGGTCGTGCGGGCGAATGCCAGCTTTCTCGGCAGAGCTGCCGGGCAGCACTTGCAGCACATACAGGTAGCGCCGCTCACGATTGAGATCGGTGACAAGGCCGACGCCTTCGTAATCACCGGTGTTGAAGTACAGCTCGAAGATTTCCTCGGCCACGAAGGGCGGCAGAAAGACTGAGTGCTGGTCGTTGAGGCTGCCGATGAGTTTGCGCAGGGTGAGGTAGAACGTGCCATCGTCCATGCCTGCGCTAATTTGGGCTTCGATCTCGATCTTCTTAGCGGCCCAGTTCACCCCGCGAAAGTCTGGATAAATGTAGTTGTCGTTGACGATCTTCCACAGCTTTTGGAAGACGCGCAGTTGGCGGGGAGATTGAGTTCGAGTTTGAGTGGGTGTTTGAGTTTGAGTGGCATGTGTTGGCGAAGGTGAGAGCGTGGCGAAGACGAGCGACCCGATGAGAATGACGAATGCGATGTGTTTGCTGTGATGAACTTTCATGGTTTGCGTTACCTCCTGGTACTTCTATGCACGGTGATGATAGTAATGACGATGGCAGCAAGTTTAGCTGAAGACGGGTAGGGCAGGCGTGCCAATTTTGTTCGTGTTGTTGCCAAGCTGGGCAATCAGGTTGCGCCTGTTGGGCACACGCTGTAAAAAGCGAGTGCTATTGATTAACTAAAGGGGGAGTCATGTGTTTTCAATCAGGTTTCTTCAGCATGCTGGTTCGTGGTCTCGTTGTGTTGGCTGTGGCGTTGGCATCGCTCATTCAGCCAGAGGTGGCCCAGGCTGAGCCGGATGCGCCGCCGCCTCTCACACCCATCCTGTTGAGGGATATTGACACAACAGGTGCAAATTCGATTGACCCAAAATGCCGGTTTGGCTTGGGGCCGTTGGGGCCGATAACGCTGTTTGCTGCCAACGATGGCGTGAACGGGTGTGCGTTGTGGAAGAGTGATGGCAGCGACGCAGGCACGATGAAGGTTAAGACTATTTTGCCCATTGCGGGCGCAGTTGCCACGCTATACAACGCGCTTTACTTTACGGCAGATGATGGCGTGCATGGCCCTCAACTATGGCGGAGCGATGGCTCGGAGGGCGGGACGTATCGAGTGGCATCGGTTAAGCCGGATGTTGATCTGGTGAGCCTGGCAGGCGCGATCTACTTTTTTGTGGATGGCGGGGCGCGGAATTGGCAGCTTTGGCGGAGCGATGGCACGCTGAGCGGCACCAGTATGGTATGGAGTTTTCAGTTCGACAACGATGCAAAACCGTATAGCCTGGTCGCCATGAATGGCAAGCTCTACTATTTGATGAGTACGGAAGTGGGCTATGGAAAATTTGAACTGTGGACGAGTGATGGCACAACCAAAGGCACACGGTTGACCGTCAATTTGCCGGGTGGGGTATACAACAATTTATCCGTTGCTAACAATACGCTCTTCTTCAGCATGAGCATCGCGGATGATTACAACGGGTCGAATGTTTGGCGAAGTGACGGGACGCCCCAGGGGACATACGCGATCCGCACAACTGATGGGAACCGTGCGATTCATTATTCGAATGCATATACGCCCTTTAACGGCCAAATGTATTTTGTGAGCTATCAATACACTAACGAGTATTCGTGGGCGCTTTATCGCACGGATGGCACGAAAACTGGAGCCTCCCTCGTGTTTACGAGTAGCTATCAAATCCCAAATCGCCTAAACGCAGCAGGCTCGGCGCTGTACTTTCTGGGAACCTACGGCGATTCTTCCAACTACGAGTTGAAGCGAGTAGATGTGACGTCATCAGGCATGGTGCGCGTGGTCGGTATCCCGCCGCCTAACCCCGGGGAAAACTATGAAGTGTTTGGTGGCTATGGCACGATGACGGGATTGAACGATGGACGATTGGTGTTTGGGCGGAAAGGCCAGTGGTGGGTGACCGATGGAACGGTGACCGGCACATTTGGGCTTGGTGCTGGGCAGCCCTATGTGTCGTGGCTTACGCCGCAAACCAACCTGATTTATGCCGCCATCTACGATGCTGTGAATGGTTCGGAGCTATGGAAGACGGATGGCACGGCTGCGGGCACAAAATTGGTCAAAGACATCAACCCATCCACGAACGACTCACTCGTCAACCAACTTACTGCGGTAAATGGCAGCTTGTTTTTTAGGGCATCGGTTGCACCCAACCAGCCCACGTGGTGGCAAAGCAACGGCACGGCTTTGGGAACTCAGCAAGTCATCACATTTAGCGCCCTAGCAAATGAATTAACCACCAGCGGCCCGTGGCTTTACTACGCAGATGGCGGTATTTGGCGGACAGATGGCTCGCCCACGGGTACGCTGCGAGTAACACCGGATGGCGTTGGTGCCGGAGGAATTGCATGTGTGTATAAAGGAGGCTGTTACATAGGGCCAGCCGAAATCACCCGCGCGGGCCAAAATGTGTTTTTCAATGCCCGTAGCAACTTGGGAAACCAGCTTTGGCGTAGTGATGGCACTCTGACAGGTACCTTGCCTTTAATAACATTTCAAAGCTCCATTGGCGATAGCTTAGTGCATTATCCGACCGCCATAACCGACACGGTGCTTTTCTTTGCCCAGTTCTCCTCGATGGGGTTGTGGCGATCAGATGGCACGATAGCTGGCGTTGGCACACAATTCATCCGCGAGGTGAGTTGGCCTTCTAATGTTCGCGTTGTCGTTGGGTCTACCCTTTTTTGGAAAGATTCTTTCTATTCCGCCATGTTGTGGAAAAGTGATGGGACGTATGAAGGAACAGTGACGGTGCAGATGCCAGCCAGTATCGCAAGGCTTGAGAGTGTGAATAGCAAGCTCATCTTCTCCAGCAACGATGGCAAGTTGTGGCGAACCGACGGCACCTTTGAAGGCACGCAAGAGCTTGGCTCATTTGATCCGAGCCTCTCCGATGGCCGTTGGTTCAGTGCAGGCAACCGGCTGTTTATGACGCAGACGGTCTCTGCCCAATTGGGTTCGCTAATTACAACCGATGGCACGGCAGCAGACACGCGGCGGCTATTGGATTACTCAACTGCCAGCCCGGTGAGATATGTGGCTGCTTATGGCGATGGCTATCTGTTTGTGATGGGCAATGAGTTGTGGGCCACGGACGGCACAACGGGCGGCACGCACAAACTGTTGCAACTGCTGCCTTCCCAAAGCATGTCAACGAATGCCAATAATTATTTATTGGTTGGCAACACCTTGTATTTTGAGGCAAGCTATGGGGGAACCGGCTATGAACTGTGGGCGTTGACCTTGAGCGACGCGCCGGATGTGCGGCTGAGCTTGCCTGCGCGCGTATTCGTTAGCCCAACAAACCCGGCCTCGGTTGCTGTGGACATTACCAACTTTGGCGCAGGCACGGCTCAATCGGCCACGCTCACCGCCACGCTGGGCCTGTCGCTCACGTATGTGTCGGACACATCGGGCATCACGCCGACAGTGCAGGGCAACACACTGGTGTGGGCGTTGCCCAACTTGGCATCGCTGAGCAGACAAGCATTTAACCTATCCGTTCGCTTGCCCAACAGCTCAATTGGGTCGCGCTATCCCATTACCTTCACATTAGGCACATCCACCCCCGCAAGCCAAGACAAAACTGTAGAGGTGGTGGCTGGTGTTGCGCTGCACTTGCCGCTCGTCTTTCGCTAGCCCCGCCGTTTATGATTGCGCACTTACCAATTACTAATCCCCAATCCCTAATCACCCAAATGAACCAACTCACCTTCGATACGTATCTACTCGACCACCGCGAGCGCTTGCTTGAGGACTACAAAAACTTTTTGCGCCAGCCCAGTGTGGCCGCCACTGGCGAGGGCGTGTTAGAGATGGCCTCTCTCGTTGCGCGTCGGCTCACCTCTATTGGTGCCGAGGTGAAAGTGGTGCCAACTGAGGGCAATGCCCCGCCTGTTGTTTGGGCGGAACTTGGCGAGGGCGACAAAACGCTCCTCATCTACAACCACTACGACGTGCAACCGCCGGAGCCTTTGGAGCTTTGGGACTCGCCGCCCTACGAGCCGACGATTCGCAACGGCTTCTTGTTTGCGCGCGGGGCCAGCGACGACAAGGGCGAACTCGTGACAAGAATTCACGCCCTCGAAGCCTGGAAAGAAACGCAAGGCCCGTTGCCCTTCAAAATTAAATGGTTGATTGAAGGCGAGGAAGAGATTGGCAGCATTCATTTGCATTCGTGGATCGAAAAGCACAAAGACTGGATCGGCAAACCGGATGGCTGCCTGTGGGAGTTTGGCGGCTTTGACGAGAAGAATCGCTTTACCTTGTGGATGGGCGTAAAGGGCATCTGCTACGTGCAACTGCGGGTCAAAGGTGTGCATCACGATCTGCACAGCAGCCTGGCCCCGCTGGCCGTGAATGCCGCGTGGCGTTTAACCTGGGCGCTCAGCACCCTCAAAGACCAAAGCGAACGCATTTTGATCGACGGCTACTACGACCACGTTCAGCCGCCCACCGAAGCGCAAATGGAGATGCTGCGCAGCATGCCGTTTGAGGAAGACATTCTGCGTGAGAAGTGGGAAGTGAAAGAGTTTTTAGGTGGCAGCACCGGCGTGGAGGCCTTGCGCAAGTATTACTTCGAGCCGACCTGCACCATCTGCGGCCTAACCAGCGGCTGGCAGGGCAAAGGCACCAAAACCGTGTTGCCCGCCGAAGCCACCGCCAAAGTGGATTTTCGGCTGGTGCCAGGGTTAACGCCAGAGATTGTGGTGGACCTGCTGCGCAAGCACTTCGACAAGCACGGCTTCAACGATGTGGAGATTGTGAGCTACGACGGCTACCGCGCCGAGTTCACCGATGTGACTGCGCCCATTGTGCAGGCCGCCGAGCGCGCCGCCAAACGCATCTACAACCAGCAACCGGTGATGGTGCCCACCGCCGCAGGCAGCGGGCCGATGTATTCGCTGTCGTCGTTCCTGGGTGGTGTGCCCGTTGTGTGTGCTGGCATCGCCCATGCTGATACGCGCATTCACTCGCCCAACGAGAATTCATCGGTGCAGAATTACTACGATGGCATGCGCTACATGGGGGTGTTTTTTGAGGAGTTTGCGCGGTAAAAAAAACATCCGGCAGTTTTGTAGAACTGCCGGATGTCCCCCCTTCGAGCAGGCGATCACAGCTGTGTGCATTGGAATGCAACATTGATGGTCGCTGGCACACCCCGATTGTGGCCTGAAGCCAAACATACGTTTGCTCTTGCGGCTGTTGTACCGGCTGGATGGGTCGTAAGCAAGCCTTAGTTGTGCCAAACCAGGGTCAACTTGTGCCAATGTGTGCCATTACATCCGGGTAACGTTTAGCCCAGATAGTGTGTTTCGACTTCAGCTTCTATAGCCCGCAATTGGTGTTGGTTGAGCCGATATCCCTTCGCCCCCATCCGCGAACTCACCACTCGTGCCAGCACTCCATCCACATAGTGTGCCGCTGCGCCATCATCGCAAGCCACACCCTCTTTAATCTCGTTGTTTGCAATCATGCGCTGGTAGGTTGGCCTGCGCAGCGGCTCGCCATCGTAGTGCGGGCAAAAGCTGCCGGGCAGAAAGCCCAGACCGTTGCGCATTACGTTTAGCTCGGGTGTGGCGCTATCGGTCACAAACTCCTCGAACCAGCAGTTGGCCCCGGCGCTTATTCCGGCCAGCACCACGCCTGTGTCGTAGCACTTGCGCAGAATCTTGTCTAAATTCCACTCGCGCCACAAAGCCAACATGCTTTTGGTGTTGCCGCCGCCCACGTAAATGGCGTCTTGTCCCAGCAGAAAACCTGCCATGTCGCGCATCGGTGGGGTTTCGTAGAGCGAGAGCGTGCTGGGGGTGCAATCCAACTGAGTGAAGGCCGTGAAGAATTTGTTGACGTAGCGCACGGCACTGTCGGTGGCGTGCGGGAAGAAGCAGATTTTGGGGCGCGGCTTGCTTGTCTGTTGCAACACGTATTGGTCGAGCAGCGGGTTGTCTGGCTCCATGCTGAATCCGCCGCCGCCCATGGCGATGATTTGTTTCATTTGCTAATCCCTCAAATCCAAAGCAATCCAGAGCGCACGATCCAGTTCGATGATTTTCTCTTGCGGCAGAACACCCACATAATTCGTCAGCATTGTCTTGGGCAGACTCACCAACTCGTCACAGTGAATGCTGCTCTCATGCTTCAAGCCTTCGGCAATCCCTGCTTCCACCTGTGTGCTCAAGCCATCATGTTTTGTAAAGATGGGAGCGCAAATCACCGTAGAAAACCGAGTACTGATGAGGGCCTGGCGGCTCACGACTACAAACACGCGCTGACGCTTGGGGTCGCGTGAATTGGGATGCGCGACCAGATACAGTTCACCACGCCTCATAAATCCACCTGAAACGCAAAAACATCCAACGCCTCTTTGTTTAGCCTGTCTGCGTGCTTGTTGATGATGGCGATGTCGCGCATCTCGCGCTCTTTGCGCAATAACTCAGCGACATAGGCGCGCACGGCAACCTCAATAAAGTTTGAGCGCGTGCCAAAGTCGCTGAGTCGCGCATCCATGGCTTCCAATAAGTCACCCGAAAGTGTGATAGATGTCTTGACTTTCATGCGACTATTTTACTTCTAAAAGCTACTGTGCAAACTGCAACGCATCCTTAATCCGCGCCACACCCTCCTGAATCTTGTCCAAACTCAGCGCATAGCTCAGCCGGGCGCAGCCGGGTGCGCCAAACGCCTCGCCATGCACAATGCCTACTTTTACCGTGTCCAGCAAATACGTGCTTAGCTCCTCGCTACTGTTGCAGGTGCGGCCATACTTTAGGGGCTTGTCCAACACGCCGCTAAAGTCGGGGAACACATAAAACGCGCCGTCGGGCTTGATGCAGCTCACGCCGGGGATGTCGTTCAGCGCAGCCACAATCCAATCACGGCGCTTCTTAAACTCAACCACCATCTTGGCAATCTCGCCGCTCATGTCGGTCGTATACGCCTTCAGCGCCGCCGCCTGCGTAATGCTGGTGGGGTGGCTATTGCTGTGGCCCTGAATCTTCAGCATAGCCTTAATCACCCACTCCGGCCCCGCCGCATAGCCCAGTCGCCAACCCGTCATGGCATACGCCTTCGAGAGGCCGTTGACGATAATCGTGCGATCCGCAAGTCCGGCGCAACCCGCAGCCAGCGTGCATAGTTCTCGATAAACACCACCCGGTCATACAGCTCATCGGTATAAATCAACGCGTCATTTGTACGCGCCCAGTCCGCAATATCGCGCAACTCGG
>JAYTNY010000311.1:0-6985 GCA_043748055.1 Roseobacter sp. | reverse complement strand
GTGATCTCAAAAAATCGCTCTGGGTTAGAGCCGTTGCTGCCGGGCCAAATCTCTTGCACCAGCACGGTGCCTGCCGGTGTGCCATCGCTCTTCCACAATTCGTTGTTGCCCTGGGTCTCGGCTGCGTTAAACAACAGCGTTCCATCGGACTGCACCAGCATGGCATTCATGCCATAGCCCAGGTCTGGGATGTGGGCAAACACGTGCAGTTGTTGCGTGCCTGTGGGCGTGCCATCGGTCACCCATAGCGCCACATGCGTCTGTGAGAATGCAGCCGTAAAGAAGAGGCGTTGGCCCGCCACCACAAAATTCTTTGGGTTGCTGCTCTCGGTGCCGGGCCACACGTCTTTCAGCCGCATCGTGCCTTCGGATGTGCCATCCGTGCGCCAAAGCTCGTTGCCCACTGCGCCGTCATCGGCAGCAAACACCAGCACCTCGCCCAGCTTGGCGCGGGCTGGCTTGTAGAACTGCACGCTTCCCCATTCGCCGGGATAGATGTCTTTCACCCGCTGCGTGCCGTTTGTTGTGCCATCGGTGCGCCACATCTCCTCCCCCGCTTGCGGCGACCAAGCCGAAAACAGCATGCGCCCGCCCACCGTCTCAAACAGCGCGTAGGCATCCATGCTGCTCGCTACCTGCGCGGTAGTGTTGATGTCTTTGATAAGCGCAAACGGCGCTTGCACCTGTGGCGGTGCTTGCGGTGATTGTGTTTGGTATATGGCCTGCCCCGTTGCAGCCAATGCAGGCCAAAGCAGCGCTGTGGCTAGCAGCGCGCATAAAGAAAAAATGCGGAACATGAAACGAACCCCCTGCGAAAGAGTTTTGAAGAAATAGTTGGGTGAATAAAAATAGTTGTGCGGGTGGTCACATACCTGCGAATGCCAGCGCATTACGCTGGCGGAGACCCCGCGACCCTGCGGCTGGAAACCGCTTCGTTGATGCGGGCTACGGCCTTGCTCGATCCACCGGCTGCACCGGCTTCACCGCCGCAACACGCTTCTCGCGCCGCGCACATTTCTCATTCGCTTGCAACGTGGCAGGCTGCGTTGTGCCATCGTCCAAATGCAAATCGCTCAACACATCTTGCGGGAACACCCGCAACGCCACGTCATTCCAAATACTGTCGAACCAAATTGATAAAAAAGCCATTCTTTCCTCCGAGGCTCTACGCTAGAGATCGGCTCTGAAAAAGGTCTGAGGAGGCTTACGCGGCTACACCCATCGGTACATCGCCAGACGTGAACATGTATCTTTTGAGACAAGTCTGAGGAGTCCGACAGCCAGCGCTCAGGCATAATCACGCCCGCTCATGGCTTGTCTCTCCATTCGTTCATTTGGCCCGCTCGAATTCGCGTTAGAGGAGCAACCGCTAACCGGAATTGAATACAACAAAGTGCGCGCTCTGCTGCTGGTGCTGGCGTTGGAACCAGACCGTGCCCATACGCGTGCTGCGTTATGCGCGCTGTTGTGGCCCGAGCTGCCCGAAAAATCCGCCCGCAACAACCTTAGCCAAGCGCTCACAAACTTGCGCAAGGTCTTCAGGGATCAAAACCCTGCGCTGAATACAACGTCAAGGGATTTGATCCCTCCGCTCATCCACGCCACTAACGAAGCTATCCAACTCCATCTCGAAAGCGACATCGCTGTAGAAGTAGACGCCTCCCAATTTGAAAAGTTAGTAAGTGAATGTGAACACCACACCCACCCCAGTTGGCACACCTGCGCCCGCTGCACCCAGCGCCTCGCCGCTGCCATCGCGCTGTATCACGCTGACTTTCTCAAAGACTTCAGCCTGCCCGACAGCGCCGAGTTTGAGGAGTGGGCGCAGGTGCAGCGCGAAGCCTTTCATCAACAAGCCATCACCGCGCTGCAACGCCTCACCCGCGCCGCCGAGTGGCGCGGCCAGCCCGCCCAAGCCATCGAATACGCCCGCCGCCAAGCCGCGCTGGACCCACTAAACGAGGCCAGCCACCGCGATCTGCTGCGCCTGCTGGCCCGCAACGACCAACTGCCCGCCGCCCGCAGCCACTACGAGGACGTGCGGGGCATGCTGGCCCGCGAACTAGGCGACGATGCCGAGCCGGAGCCGGAAACGCAGCAGCTTTTAGCCAAACTCAACCCAACCGACGCGCCCAAATTGCCCAGCCTACAAGCCCCGCCCAGCACGCTGCCCATCCCCCCGGCCCAGTTGATTGGGCGCGAGGCCGACGAAGCAGCCGTGATCAACTTGTTGCGTGAAAGCGGCGCGCGCCTCATCACCCTGATTGGCCCGGCGGGTGTGGGCAAAACCCGCATGGCGCTGCAACTGGCCCACGCGCTGCGGTTCGATTACACCGACGGCGCGCATTTCATCGAACTGGCGCCACTAAAAGAAGCCGCGCAAGTGCTGCCTGCAATCGCCCAAGCCCTGAACCTAAAGGACGAGACGCAAGACGCGCTGGTAGCGCATTTGCAGCGCAAGCACATGCTGCTGGTGTTGGATAACTTCGAGCATATCTTGGGCGCAGAAGACGGGGCCAATGTCTCATCGTTCATCGCCGAGAAGCTCTCGCACGCGCCCGCGTTGGCGCTGCTCATTACCAGCCGTTCAGCTTTACGCATTCGTGCCGAGCAGCAATATGCGTTGGCCCCTTTGGCACAACCTGCGGCCACACAGTTGTTTGTAGATCGGGCGCGCGCCGCGCATTACGATTTCGCCCTCACCCCCAATAACGCGGGCGATATTGCCGCCATCTGCCAACGGCTAGACGGCTTGCCGTTGGCGATTGAGTTGATCGCCGCACGCGTTGGCTCATCGTCTACGGCCAAGCTGGCGCAGCAATTGGGGCCACTGTTGCCGCTGCTGGCCGATGGCCCACGCGATGTGCCAGAGCGGCACCGCACTTTGCACGATGCAATTAATTGGAGCGTGCAATTACTCAGCGAGACGCAGCAAAAGTTGTTTGCGCACCTGGCCGTGTTTGCGGGTGGGTTTGATGAGGCCGCAGCCAACGCTGTGTTTGCCCACAGCCGAGATGACTTAGACGCATTGACACACAACAGCCTCATCCAAAAAGCAGGTGACCAACGCTGGCGCATGTTGGAGCCGGTTCGTCAATTTGCCGAAGCGCTGATGACCGAGTGCGGCGAGGCTCAAGCCGCATACGCGCGCCACGCCGCGCACTTCGTCGCCCTCACCCAAACCGCCGATGCCGTGCTGCTGGGGACACATGCCGCTGCGTGGATGGCGCGGCTTGAGGCCGACCACGCAAACTTGCAAGCCGCTTCGCAGTGGGCCTTGCGCACACAACAGCCCGAAATTTCGCTGCGCATTGGGCAGGGCATTTTTAGGTTTTGGTTTCGGCGCGGCTGGTGGCGCGAAGGGTTGGTGTGGTTGGAGCAGGCGTTGGCAATGGAAGACCCGCATACCCCACTGGCAATACGCGCCTACGCGTTGCGCGCTGCGGGCGTAATGGCGATGATGCTGAGCTTGTATGAACGTGCCGACGCACATTTGCTGGCTGGCCTGCAACTGGCGCAGCGTTTAGAGAATGATGTGATCGTAGCGTCAGCGCTGAATAACCTCGGCACCTTGCGCAAAGATCAGGGGCAGTTCGAAGAAGCTTTGGCGTATTTTGATCAGAGCATCGGGATTCAACCCCCACACACGCTCAAGTTTCCATGGCAAAACAAAGCCGATACGCTGATGCGCCTGGGCCGCTTTGATGAGGCGAAATTGTTATATGAAAAAGCGATGGCGTTGAACCGCGAGATTGGCGATGGCGAAGGGTTGGCGCACACCCTGCGTGGGCTGGCCCAGGTTGCACTGCTTAATGGCGATGCGGACACGGCAGAGCCGTTGCTGCGCGAGAACGAAGCAATTTGCCACACCCTTCAGCACACGCGCGGCCTATCTTGGACGACACAATTGTTTGGCAGAGCAGCCCAGGTGCGGGGCCATTGGCAAAAAGCCCGTGAACATTACACCGATGCGTTAGCGCAAATGGATGCAATGGGCGACACCTGGGGCCGTTACGATGTGCTGGCCGACCTGGGCCACTTAGCGGTGGCTGAAGGCGATTGCGCGCTGGCGTTACACAACTTGCAGCAAGCCCAAGAAGGTTGGCGTGAGTTAGGCGCAAAGTTGACCCCGTTCGAGACGGGGTTGATTGAGGCGAGTTTGGAGCGCTGTAAAGTAAAGACCCCCGACCCCACCCTATGAACCTCTTCGACCCTGAAGCTATCGAATTTCTACAAGGCCCCTGGCTCATGCGCCTCGCCACGCTTGGGCCAGATGGCTACCCGCATGTCACGCCGGTTTGGTATGTGTATGAGGACGAGCGCATTTTTACCAGCACCGAAAAAGACCGCGTAAAGTTTCGCAACATTGCCCGCGACAACAAAGTGGGTGCCAGCATCGATTGGGAGCCGCGCCCGTATCGCGGCCTCAGCATCAAGGGCATCGCCCATGTTCACGATAGAAATATTCGCGAGCGCGTGCGCGAAATTTCTGCGCGCTATGTGCCCGCCGCCGAGGTGGACGCAATGGTGGATTGGCTGTTCAAAGGCCCACGCGTGGTGCTGGAGATTGAACCGGTGAGCGTGGCAAAAGTGGGGGCCGGATGGCAAACGTACTAAAGCGCAAGGCTGTTGCCTTTGCCATTCGCAACCGCCCAAACCAACAGCCCGAACTTTTGGTCATGCGTTTTCACGATATGCCCGATATGCCCTTTCGTTTTCCGGGTGGCAGCGTGGAGCCAGGTGAAATACCCGAAACAGGCATGGCCCGCGAGTTACTTGAAGAGGCTGGCATCAAAGACTTTCGGCTGGTTCGCAAGCTCGGCATCCAGCATTACTTCAAGTCCAGGTTTCGGGTGCATGTGGAGCGCCACGACTATCTGATTCAGGTTCCCGAAAACACACGCGATCATTTTGAACACCGCGTACGAGGCGATGGCGCCGACGCAGGCGACACGTTTGTGTATAGCTGGATCACCGCCGACCAAGTGCAAGAATTACACGATGAGTATCGAGATGATTTAACGGCTGAATACATCCCAGAGTGGTACTGAGTTTGGTCCCACCCACGTTTCTTCAATCATCAATCGTCTAGAACAAACGGTGCAGACTCATACAGCTTCAAATCCGCAGCCACATCCACATCCAGGCTGATGGAGGATGAGCGATACCAGAGTGGTTCGATCCCAGCTTGGCGCGCCAGCCAGGCATGTCGCTGCGCGCTGCCTTCGCCATACGCAAAATCAATCACACACGGCGGCTTTAGCAACAAGGCATTTGTGCCCTTGTCGTGGCGGTCTGGCGCAATGACCACAGCGCGGTCAGCGGCGGCCAGTGTAACTATCGCTTGCACATCTTCCACGGCCAGCCAAGCCACATCACCATGCACCACCAGCACGCTCTCGGTGTTATCGCATGCGCCGCGCGCTTCGTTCAACGCCTCGTTCAAGCCAGTGCGGTGTTCGCTGATGACGCTCACGCCCCATTCCCGCGCCCAGCTCATCACTTGTTCATCGAGGGTAACGATGCTGATGCATTCGCACAGGTTCGAGGCTTGCAACGCATACACGGTGCGGCGCAAGGTGTCATGCATCAGTTGCGCCCGCGCCTCAGCGCTCAACGCCAGGCTTAGCCGAGACTTGGCCTGATCGAGTTGTTTGACGGGGATGAGCGCGACCATGTGACGAGTGACGAGTGACGAGTGACGAGTGACGAGTGACGAGTGACGAGTGACGAGTGACGAATCAGACATTCGCCACTCGACATTCGTCACTCGTCATTACACTTCAATGGGCCTGTTGCACGACGTGGGTAAGTTAATCGTCACGGGCTGGTTAATCGCAACCGTGTCCAAGATCACATCAAAGCTGCCATCAAACGCATTGCCCGCCAAATTCTCCAGCTTGCCTTTGCCCGCCACGCTGAGGCGCACGATGTAGCCACCATCCTTCGCCAGCCACATCTCCCCGCGCGAAAGCTCCGGCCAATTCACCAAGCCGCGCTTCTGGGCCGATGCCTTCAGCGCCGCAAAGTCCAGCGTGTAGTGCTGCACCGTCACGCCGTTCAAGGTTGCATCGCCCACCAGCTTGCCGGGGAACACGCCATCGCTGCCGATCATCGTCAAGAAGCCATCCGTCGAAAGGCTATCGGCCAAATTATCCAGGCCAGGAATGCCACCCTTCGGTTTGGCGCACACGGTCAGCAACGTATCCAGCCTCACAAACGTGTTGCCGCTGACGCTGTAAATGCCCATGCCGCGGGGGTTAAAGCCGCGCAACTGCGCCGAGAGCAGCGGCCCAATCAAGTTGCCGCCAATTTCGATCTGGCTCTTCTTGCCCGTCACATCCTCGTTCAGCCCAACGGTCATGCTGCCTTTAATGGCCTTGCCATCGGCGCCCTTGCCGTCCAGCGTCAAATACATAGCGCTTTGCGAGCTGGTGATGCTGCTGAACTTCGCGCTCTGTGGCTTCACCGGAATGGTGTTGGCTTTGGCAATGGCAACGCTGGCACTGGCCGCTTTTGTAGGAGCGGGCGCAACCGTAGCAGCGGGCTTGGCAGTGGGTTGCACGGGTGCAGCAGTGACCGTAGCGGCAGGTTTGGTCGCGGTTGCGTCTACTTGCTGCGGCGTGGGCGGCACTACTTTCTTGGGTGTGGCCGTGGCTGCGGGTGGGGCTGTGTGGGTTGGCGCTGCCGTTGCCAGGGCGGGGGCGGGTACCACCTCGGCAGGCGCGGCTTGATTAGGCTGAGCTGGAGGTTGTGGAACGCCGCCCGCGCAGCCCATTAACAACACACAGCTGCCTAAGAGCACAACAAGGCGCTTGTTATTCAAAAGTTTCATATCCTGCTTGTACTTCATCAACCTGAGCCGAGGGCAAGGAGCTATAACTATTAGACCTTATCGGAGATAAGGAGTTTTGACAGGATTACAAGATTTCACAGGATTAAATCCTGTTCAATCCTGTAATCCTGTCTATCTCCGATAACGTTG
>JAYTNY010000310.1:0-16300 GCA_043748055.1 Roseobacter sp. | reverse complement strand
CCCAATATCAAAGCCGCCGTGTTGTATGGCGCAATGAACGCCGACGAAGCACTCAACATTGAGCGCATCAAAACCGTCTTTCGCCCCGGCACATCTGTGCCAGAAGATGACGTACCCAAAAGCGAGTGGGCCAACATCTCACCCGTCAACGCGCTGGCCAACATCGCCACACCCATCCAAATCCACCATGGCAGCCGCGATGCCGATGTGCCCGCCGCCTGGTCGGACGATCTCTCGACCAAATTAAAAAGCCTGAACAAAGACGTGACCTATTTCAAATACACCGGTCAGGGGCACATTTTGCAAGGCAGCAGCTACGCCACGTTCATCACCCGCATCGTGGCGTTTTATAAAGAAAAGCTCACTTCATAGTCCGACCGCGCTAAGAGCCTATCCCAATGGGTTATCGGGGACGACATCCCTTGTAGCGATGTCGTCCCTAGTCGTCCCTATTAAGATAGGTTCCAAGTCAGCGTTTCTCTCCAGCCGCATCGCCAATGCGATAATCGCCGCGAATGTTTGATTCGCTCTCGCGTGCGCAAAAGCTCATCGTATGCGCACACGTCGTCCTGGCCCTGTTGTATGGCGCGGTCATCCCGCCCTGGGAGGCCCACGACGAAACCGGCCACTTCGCTTACATCAACCACATCGTCACCCAGCGCGAGTTGCCGCGCGTGCGCCAAGACTCCCGCGTATTCCTCGATCAATCGCATCAGCCGCAGCTGTATTACCTCATCGTCAGCGCTCTCACATTTTGGGTAGACCGCAGCGATAACGTTGAACCGCAAATCAACACCTTCGCCTTCGATGGCAGCAACCGGCGCGGCGCGCGCATTGTGCTGCGCACCACGGGCGAGGCTTTCCCGTGGCGCGGCACTGTTCTTGCCTTGCACGCCGCCCGCGTCGTCTCGGCCCTGCTCAGCGGCCTCATGCTGCTGCTCATCGCCAAAACAGCGGCATTGCTGTTTGCCGGTTCGCCCGGCGCCGCCAACCTCGCCACCACCATCGCCGCGTTTAATCCACAAGCCCTGTTCATGGCGGGCATGGTCAACAACGATGTACTCATTAGCTTAATCGGTTCGGCGTTACTGCTCACATTTGCGTCACTCGTCTCGGCTTCAGAGCCGCTTCGTCACTCGTCCCTCGTCCCTCGCTCCTCACTCGTCATTGGTTTGCTGCTCGGCCTGGGCCTGCTGGCCAAGCGCACCAGTTTTGGGTTAATTGGATTTGCGGTTGTGGCGTTGCTTTACTTAGCATGGAGGCAAAGATGGACATTGGCCCAAACCGCCGGGCGCATCGCTCTCAGTTTGGGAACGATGCTCCTCGTCGCCTCGCCCTACTTCGTCCGCAACCTCATGCTCTACGGCCAGCTCATCGCCGACCGCAAAAACGACAGCCCCATCTTGCAGCCCAGCATTGGCACGGCAGGTATTGGGTTGCTGGTCGCCTCGCGCGATGGCTGGCTGCCGCAAATTTTCATCAATGGCTTTCGCACGTTTTGGGGCACGTTTGGCTGGGGCAATTTGCAATTGCCGGATTGGGCGTATACAGCGTTTTTAGTCTTTACGGTCATTGGCATCGTGGGGTTTATCGTCGCTGTCGTCAGACCTAACAAGCCCAGGGAAATACTCATCGGCCTTGCCCTCTTCTTCTTCTCAATGGTCTTGCTCCCACTCTTCCAAGCCATCTTCTACCAAAACCCACAATTGTTTGTGGGGCGTTACCTCATGCCTGCGCTGGGCGCGTTTGCATGCATGGTGGCGGCGGGTTGGGAGAGATTAGAGATTAGAGATTGGAGATTGGGGACTCGATTCTCAATCTCTAATCTCCAATCTCTAATCTCTTTCTTCTTTGCCCTCATCACGCCCTTCGCCTTCATCACCCCCGCCTACACCACACCCATCTCTCAAAGTAATCAGCCTGCTTTACTCACTTTTGAAGATGTCGCTCAGGTAACAAGCATCGACAGCAAGCTGGTGTATGTGCAGGACAAAGAAGGCCAGCGGCCCTATGCCGACATCGCCGTAACCTGGCGCGCACTGCGCCGAACGGATGCGCAGACCGAAAACTTCGTCTTCGGTATCAGCGTCCTCGGCCACAACAACGAGGTGCTGGGCCAAACCAGCGTCTACCCCGGCCTGGGCAACTACCCCAGCCCCAACTGGAACGTGGGCGATGTCTTCACCGACCGCTATTTCGTACAAATCGAAAAACCCTGCGCCGTGTTGCCCACTCAGGCCCGCGTCTCGTTAGGCCTGTTTACGATGGCACTCGTCACAGGCCCAATCCAAAACACCCGAACCACCCGCGAGGTAAGCGTAACCCGCACGCTAAAGCCGCTGGACGGCGAAGGCCGCGAGACCACGCCAATTTTGGGTGCGTTTCGCATCGAACAAACACCGCCGGTGTGGAAGTTCTGGCAAGAGCCAATGGGTATTACCGGCGGCATCTGGCTGCGCCAACGCGAGTTACCTATGCAGGCTGCGCCCGGTTCCACCCTCACCGTAAAGCTGGCCTACGAGCCAGCCCAGGCCAACAACCCGCCTGCTACCGCCTTTGTGCATCTGTTAGATGCGAAGGGCGAACGTGTAGCGCAACGAGACCAGCCGCCGCAATCCGGCTTTTACCCCACCCACTTGTGGGTGCCCGGCGAGTGCGTGCGCGAGACATTCATGCTCAGCATCCCGCTCACCGCTACTGGCACACTGCGCGCCGTCACCGGCTTCTATGGCGCGGATGGCATTCGCTTCACCACGCCCATCACCACCGACAACGATGTGGTGGAGTTGGGCTTGATCGAGATCAAGCCATGACTGCGCGCCACTGGATTCTGCTGGCCTTCATCGCGTTGTGTGTGCCCTACGCCTTTGCCACGCCCATCTTCGAGAAGAACGACGAGAGTGAGCATTTCGCCGTAGCCTGGCACATTGCGCAGGGCAAGGGCTTGCCGGTGCAGCAGCCCAGTGCCGAAACGCCCTGGATGCAAGAGGGCAGCCAGCCGCCGCTGTATTACTGGCTGGCCTCGCTGCCCATACGTCTGTTTGATACGAACGATTTTGAGGCTCAACTGGTGCTTAACGCCACGCCACAATACGCGCCGTTTGCGCCCAACAACAAAAATCGTTTTCTTGTTACCGAGAGCAAACGCCCGTTTCATTACACCCGCACCACGCTGGCTGCCGTTGTGCTGCGGTTGCTCAATATCATTCCGGGTTGCGTCACCGTTTGGTTCGCTTACGCCGTCGCGCATGCCCTCAGCAAAAACAACCGTGCTGCGCTGTTGGGGATGGCGCTTACGGCGTTTAACCCCATGTTCTTAACGGTGACGACAGCCGTGAGCAACGATGCCCTCGTGATTGCGTTTGCCACCGCCGCGCTGGCGCTGCTGCTGCGCAACCTGGGCGAAGGTTGGAACATGCGCAAGGCTGTTGGGCTGGGTCTGCTGCTCGGCTGCGCCAGCCTCAGCAAGCTCAGCGGCACGGTGCTGTTGCCGGTTGCGCTGCTCAGCGTTTTGCTTGCAAGCCAGCCCGACCACACACCTGGTTTTTTGAAAAAACCTGGTTTGGGGGTTCGCGCGCAGCAAATTAGTTGCGCCGTAGCGCTATGCCTGTGTTGGGCCGCCGTTGCAGGCTGGTGGTTCGCCCGCAACGTTGCGCTCTACGGCGAGCCAACCGGCATCAGCATGATGGCGCAGATTGCCACGCCACGCAGCATTTCGCTACTTACGGCGCTGGGTGAATTTCAGGGTTTTCGTTGGTCCTATCTCGGCATCTTTGGCCAATTCAGCGTCGCCGCAAACGGCATCGTCTATCGCCTTTGGGATGTCTTTTTAGTGCTGTGCGGGGTTGGGCTTCTGGTGCGCCTTATCAAGAATCGCCGGAGTGGCTTAAGCCCGAGCCAAGTTCTGGTCATGTTATTCATCTGCGTCACACTAGCGTCTATTTTGCGGTGGACCCTGATGACGACGGCCTCACAAGGCCGCTTGCTCTTTCCCTGCATCGCAGGCGTGTCGGCGTTTATGGCTATTGGGGTCGGAGAGATTAGAGACCGTGTCCTGAGCCTGTCGAAAGGTTGGAGATTGGAAATTAGAGATTGGCAGATTTATCTCCAGTCTCTAATCTCTAATCTCTTGCTTTCTGGTTTTGCCGTCCTCATACCATTCCTCACCATCGCCCCTGCGTATGCGCCGCCGCTGGTGCAGCAGTTGCCCGCAGGTGCCATTGCTGTGCAACAACGGCTGGAGCCGTATGCAGAAATCATCGGCTACAGCATGACGCCCAGCCATGTAAAACCGGGCGACGTTGTGCGCGTTCAGGTGTTCACGCGTGCGCTTCGGCCCACCCAGTTTAGTTACTTGCTGGTGGCAAAACTGTATGGGCAACAAGCGCGACAGTTGGCGCGCTTTAACACCTACAGCGGCAACGGCTTGTGGCCCAGCAACTTTTGGCAGCCTGGGGATTTAATGCGCGACGATATCGAATTCACCGTGCCCCTAACCGCGCCCGCACCCAGTCTGTTGCGTGCGCAGTTCGAGCTATACAACCCCGGCTCGGGCGATATTGTGCAAAGCACCGATGCGCAGGGCAAAGACGGCGCGCCGCTGTACGAGGGCGCAACGCTGCTGCCCGGCAGCGCCATCAACCCCAGCCCCGCCCTTGCGAGCTTTGGTGACTTTGCCCAACTCATCAGCTACAGCGTGGTGAGTGACACCACCGGTCACTTCATCAAACTGAACTGGCAACCCCAACGCGCCGCCGATAAGGACTACACCGTCTTTGTGCACGTCGTAAACGCCGATGGTTCGCCTGCCTTCCAAAGCGATGGCCCGCCCGCGCAAGGCGAATTCCCCACCACCCGTTGGCTACAATCCGCCGCCTTTGCCGATCTGCACCCCATCACCCTGCCGCCCCATTTCAAGCCCGGCCCATACCGTTTGCAAGTTGGGCTTTACGACCCAGTGAGCGGCGTGCGAGTTGAGGCTCGTGCTATGGATGGCAGTAAGCTGAGAGACGATGCGTTTGAGGCAAAAATCGAAATCGAGTAATCCCGCAAACACAAACCAGATTTCTTAAAGAAACCTGGTTTGTGTTTGCGCGTGTGCTGTTGCGATGGCAATCTCCTAAGCCAACACCCGCGCCAACGCCTCATCGCCCGAAAGCGTGCCATGCGATTGAAAGATTTCCGCCATCACTTGGCCGTTGGTGAAGAATTCAATTTCGTAGCGCATGCCCGTCCCTGGTTTATGCACCTCTACCAAAATGGCATCCCCGCGTACCGAGGTCATCGAGTAATACAAGCTCTGCGCTTCCAACTGATTAATAAAGTCCATGAGTTTTTGCAATTGCATGGGCGTTATTCTATGAGCCATTCCAAAGGATTCCAGGCTTTAGCCGGTTAGGAACTCAATCAAAGCGTTCCTAACCGGCTAAAGCCTGGAAACCAAGACCGTGCGCACGCTTACCTAAATGCCATTTGGCTAACCACAGAATCCAACAGAATCTACATGTCATTCTTTTAATGAACTCAAACACCCAGCCCACCTATTTACTCGAACGCCTGCGCGCCGTGCCTGCGGGCATCATCGAAAGCACCAATGGCACGTTCTTTTTGCTCATCGCGCTGCAAGCCCTGCACGCAGACTCGCTCTCCAAATCGTTGATATTGGCAGGGGGCAACATTGGCTTGCTAACAACGCCGTGGGTGGTGCTGTGGGTAGAGCGCAGCGGCCTGCCCGTCATGCGCGTCGCCTCATGGCTCATGGTGCTGGGCGCGGTTGCGCTCGTCATCTCGGCGGCGTTTCCCATCCTGCCTGTTTACATCGCTACGGCCATGCTGGCCTACGCGCTCACCAACATGGTCATCCCGCTGTTCACGCCCATGTACCAGGCCAACTACGCCCCGCGTGAACGCGGCAAATATGTCTCGCGGGCCATCGTGGTGCGCGTGGCTGTGGCAGCGGCCTATGGCGAGTTGGCAGGCCGTCTGCTCACCTTCGATGTCAACTTGTTTCGCATCGTGCTGGTCATCGCCGCTATCGCGTTTGCGGCCTCAGCACTCATCATCAGCCGCATCCCATCGCAACCTATTGCGGCTGGGCCAAGCTCATCCAACTCAACGGGCAGCGGCTTCAAGCAAGTGCTGCACAGCATGAGCTTCCTCAAAACCGACAAGCTGCTGCGCAACACCATGGCCTCGTGGATGTTTATGGGCTTTGCCAACCTCATGATGTTGCCGCTGCGCGTGGAATACTTGGCGAACCCGATTTATGGCATAAACTTGAACGCGCAACAAACCGCGTTTCTCACCATCGTCATTCCATCGCTGGCGCGTCTCGTCATGTCGCCCATCTTCGGCTGGATTTTTGACCGGTTGAATTTCTTTGCCACCCGCGTCGCGCTCAACCTGGGCTTCGCCATCAGCATCCTGGCCTTCTTCACCGGCAACAGCTATGCAGGTCTGGTCACCGGCTCACTCATCTTTGGCATCGCCGTTGCCGGTGGCGATATTTTGTGGAGTTTGTGGGTCACCAAGTTTGCCCCGCCCGACCGCGTGGCCGATTACATGAGCGTGCACACATTCTTCACCGGCATTCGCGGCGTGGCCGCGCCGCTCATCGCGTTTCAGCTCATCACCCGCTTCCCGGTTTCGCAAATTGGCTTGCTGTGCGCGGTGTTGATTGGGCTGGCATCATTGATTCTGATTCCGGAGATGCGTTTTGGAAAAGGGCGCATACCTGCGCAATCAAGCCGTCTTTAACCTTAGCCACACCCGCATCTCGCCGGGGTCGCGGTTGTCCCAGGTGCAATAAGGCACAGCGGTTATTTGCACAGGCTTTTGTTGGATGGGGCCGGCGACGGCGTATAGGCTTTTGTCTTTGGCTTTGTTTTTTAGCACAGTTGCCTTGCCCGTTAACACCACCACGCCACCCAACAAGTCTGGCTTGTGCGCCGCCTTAAATTTTGTGTTCAACGAAACCGCCACGCGGTCTAACGGCGCAATGTCGTTGTCCACGCCCTCCAGGCAATACACCAGCGGCCCGCGCTGCAAGGCCACCCGGCCCAACGTTTGGCGCACGTTGGGGCTGGCTTGCATGAGCTGAACCGGCATTTCCATTTTGTAAGTGACGACATCACCGTCGTGCCACTCACGATTGATCTGTAAATAGCCATTACTAAAAGACGGCTCTTCGGTCAAGTGAGTGCCGTTCACTTGGAATGAAGCCTGATGACACCAGCCTGGCATCCGTAAATTCAGTGCAAACGATTTAACCTCATCCAGCTTGAGCTTAAGCTGCACCTTCCCATCCCACGGATAGTTCGTCTTTTGCTCAATCCCTAATCCCCATTCCCCAATTACGGCTTGGCCTGAGGCATACAAATGCACCCACACCCCATCGCTGCTCGTGGAGTAAAAGTAGCCGCCCACGCTCGCAATCAGCCGCGCAATATTGGGTGGGCAGCACGCGCAATCAAACCAGCCCTGCCGGTGGTGGTGCCCTGCCGAAGCCAACGGGTTGTCGTAGAAGAAACTTTGCCCATCCAGCGAGACACCGCTGAGTGAGCCGTTGAACAAAGCGCGCTCCATGATGTCGGCGTATTTCCCATCGCCCGCAAACTGCAACAGACGGTGGTTCCAAAACACCAGCGCCACGCTAGCACAAGTCTCAGCGTAGGCGGTCTCGTCGGGCAGATCATAGGCGTAGGTAAAACCCTCGTTGCTGGCGCTGGGGCCAATGCCGCCGGTGAGATACATGCGCTCATCCACAATGCTGTGCCACAAGCGTTCGCAGGCCGCCAGCAAAGCCTCATCGCCGGTTTCGTTGGCGAGATCGGACATGGCGCAATACATATACACCGCGCGTACGGCGTGGCCGGTGACGACGTTTTGTTCGCGCACGGGCAAGTGGCTCTGGTTGTATTCGTAGCGCTGCTGCGGCGGCTTGTTGCGCGCAAAGTGAAAATTGGCCGGGTTTTGCCCACGCGCCACGGCTTCCACATCAAAGTAATGATTGCGCCCGACTTTGGGTTTCTTCGCGCCCGCTACACCCTGCCCGCGCTCGTCGATAAAAAATTGGGCCAAGTCCAAATAGCGCTTTTGGTGGGTGACGTGATATAGCTTCACCAGCGCCAACTCAATTTCCTGGTGGCCGCAGTAGCCGCGAATTTGGCCCTTCTTGCGGCCAAACGTTTTGCACAAATAGTCGGCGTATTTGCACATGGGGTCTAGTAAGTTGCGTTTGCCAGTGGCTTGGAAGTGCGCCACAGCGGCCTCGAACAGATGGCCGGCGCAATACAACTCGTGGGCATCCCGCAAGTTGGTAAAGCGTTTGTCCAGCTTGGCTTTCTCAAAGGGAATGTAGTGCGAATTGAAGTAGCCATCTTTAGCCTGGCCTTTAGCAATGCGGGCAATCACCTCATCCAGCAAATGGTCGAGGGCTGGGTCGGGGTGGGTTGCCAGCGAGTAAGCCGCAGCTTCAATCCACTTCGCTACATCGCTATCCCAAAAAATATGCGGCGGGTTGGGCTGGCCCTTCTTCCACTGCATATCGAACGCACCGATGCGGCCCGTCTTCTCGCACAGTTCATATTCGCGGGGCAGGGTGTTGGTTCTATTCGTTTCGATGCGAGGTGCCCAGAAGGCATCCGTCAGTTTGACGGCGGTGAACGGCACCGGGGTGAGCTTGCGTTTGAGAGACATAGCTGCTGTTGAACCACACTTTGCGCCAACCCGCAACTCCCTCAAACGAGGGAGCGCAAATGACCCAAATCCGTGAGGCCTCACTCATCGGTTAGCGCTATGCTTTGTAGCGGAGGAAAGATGGAACTCACCCTGGATTCAAACTCAGTAAACAACCCAGCAAAACCGCCTGCACGAACCTGGAACTGGAAAGACGTGCTGCTCATCACCCTCAGCAGCATCGCATTCATGCTCGTGCTGTTGGTGCCCGCCGCCGCGCTGCTCACGTACAACGCCCCGCTCAAAAATGGCGCACCACAGATGAACCTGCTCGGCCTCAGCATTGCCGCGTTGGCCGCCGAGGCCGTAGCACTCATCGCAGGCGTGGTGCTGTTTGGCAAGCTGCGCCGCAAGTATTCATGGGCACAACTCGGCTTCAAGTCCGTCAGCCTCTCGTGGTGGTTGGTGGCGTTTGTGCTCACAGTCGCCGCCGCAATCATCGGCGGCATAGCGGCCGTGTTGGTACAACTCATGCTGGGGTTGCCGCAAGAAAACCCGCAATTGGAAATGCTGGCCCCAGTCGGCTTCAGTTGGCCTGCCGCCATCGCCATGACCTTTCTGGGCGGCATTGCTGTGCCGGTGGCCGAGGAATTATTTTTTCGCGCCGTCATTCACCGCTGGGCCAGCGAGCGCTGGGGCGTGGTCGTTGGTTCATTGCTCGGCTCGTTTCTGTTTGGGCTGGCGCACGTCTCGCCGCCGCTCATCGCCTTTGCCTTTGTGATGGGGCTGGTCATCGCTTTTGTTTATGAGCGCACCCAATCGTTGGTGCCGGGCTTGATTATTCACATCATCAACAACACGCTCAAAATAATGTTGATCTACGCATTGTTGGCATTTGGTGTGCCGTTGCAGTAGGAGAAAATAATCATGTTCCCAAAACTGGTTTCTTTACAAAAACCTGTCAGCATTCTTCAAGCAGTGCTTGCAGCGTTGCTTCTCGCGGGAGGGGTATGCGCCATTGTGTTGGGTGTGCAACGGATGCTGGAGCCAGCCTTGTTTTTGGATCAGCGAGATTCGTTGGCTTTGATAGCACTTGGCCTCGTTGGTCTAACGTTTGTGCCACGCTTCTCGCGCAGAAGCTATATCGAAATTTTGATTTGCATTTTGGCTTTTGCGTTGGCTGGCGGCCTGCACTTGTTTGTGGGAGAGGGGCAGGGCGCGGGAGGAATAAACGCGTTGATTGCAGGTGCCGCTGCCGCGTTTTGTGTGCGCTGGTTACAAGGTTTACGTGAGCGCGATGTGCTGCATACCTGGCTTGCACGCAGCATGGGTCTGCCGGATGAAAGCAGTAAAGAGTCGGTTGTGCGCGAAGTAGAAACATTGCTGCGGAGCATGAACCGCACCCAAACCCTGGCCCAAACCCAACTGCGCGAGACCGCTGCCCAAGACGAACGAAACCGGCTGGCCCGCGATCTGCACGACACCATCAAGCAGCAATTGTTCAGCATCAACATGGCCGCCGCAACGGCCCAAAGCCTGAGCGAGACTGACCCGAATGCCGCGCGTGAGATGCTGGGCGAGGTGCGCAATCTCTCGCAGCAGGCCCAGGTGGAAATGCGCGCCATGCTCACCCAGTTGCGACCGCAGCCATTGGCAACGGTTGGCTTGGTGCAAGCCCTGCGCGACCAATTGGAGGCACTGCATTTCCGCAGCGAGGTGCAAACCGAATTGCGGGGCGATGCCCTGCCCAACGAGAGCCAACTGCCGTTGGGCGCACAAGAAGCCCTCTTCCGGGTGGCGCAAGAGGCGCTGAGCAACGTGGCCCGCCACGCCCGCGCCAAAACCGTTTCCGTCGCCATCTCGCACATCCCATCCTGCCTAACGCTAACCATTGCCGACGACGGGCAAGGCTTTGATACCAGCAACACCAAAGCAGGCATGGGCCTAAACAACATGCGCGCCCGCATCGCTGAAATTGGTGGCGAACTCAGCATGGATTCTGCTCTCGGCAACGGCACCCACATTCACATTCGCCTGCCATTGCTGCAACCGAAACGTGCCATAAGTGAGGATGAGAAAGAAGCGCGCAACCAACTCTATCGCCAAATCAGTTACTTTGTAGCGGGGGTGCAGGCTTGCATGCTGTTACCGTTTTCATTTTGGTGGGGTGTGGTGTTAGGCAGGATGATGGCTGGCGCAGCCGATCCATCGCGCATGCCTGTGGGCGTATTCGGCTTGGTTAGCCTTGGGCTGGCGGGCGTGTGCGCCCTATTTTGGCGCAGGCGATACCGTGCGTTGGCAGCCCGCTGTGGCGATGCCTGGGCCGGTAGTCCGTGGCAACGCGCGGTTCAGTCGCTTAACCTGTTTGGCTTGGCCGGTACGTTTATGGTGGGGGCCATCGTAGCGCTCACCTTGCAATCGAATGTGCTGGCGGTGATGTTGGCGGTCGGGTGCGCCATCACCTATGCCCTGGGTTGGCATATGGAGTTGCAACTGAACGAGAACCTGGCCGAGTGGGCCTCGTTGCGCTTTTTGCGCACTACGACCAGCGAGAACAGCATGGCCTTTGGCATCATCGCGGTTTTTCTGGTTTTGTTGATTGGGTTCTCGCGCCTGTCGGGTAACAGCCTCAGCTTCCCGCCCCAAACGTTGGGCGAGACCTCGTTTTCGGTGTTGCTCTTGTCGGCCAGCCTGCTGCTGGGCTTGCCGCTGGTGGCGCTGTATGCACTGCGCTTGCGCAATTACCAGCGCACGCTGGCTGGCCCCGTAGCCCCTTCTTTAACACCAACGACACTCTCCCAAAAAACATCCACCGCTTTCCCGCTCATCTGGTTCGTCCTCGGCATAGTAAACGCTATTCGAGGCGACTGGCCGAGCATGGCTTTGGCGCTCACCCTCGGCACAGGCCTGCTCATCTCGCGGGATGCCAACCTGAACAACTTGCGGGATCTGCGCAAATCGCCTCGCCAACTGTTGGGGGTGGTGCTGGCGGTGAGCGCGCTTGGCATGCTCATCGCGCAGGTGGGCTACGAGTTTGGGAGAAGCCTGCGACCATGACGAATAAGATACGCGTGGCATTAGTAGATGACCACACCATTGTGCGGCGCGGCGTTCGCGCCTACTTGCAAGCCCAGCAAGACATTGCCATCGTGGGCGAAGCCGCCACCGGCGAGGCCGCCATCACCCAGGCCCCCAACTGGCAAGCCGATGTGATTCTGATGGACATTCACATGCCCGGCGGCATCGATGGCATCGAGACGACGCGGCGGCTCAAGGCGTTGTTACCCAACACACAAATCGTCATCCTCAGCAGCTTTGGGGATGACGCGCGCTTAATCGGCGCGATGCGCGCAGGCGCAATCACCTATGTGCAAAAAGAGGCTGAGCCAGAGGTGTTGCTCAACGCCGTGCGCCAGGCTGCGCAAGGCCAAGCCGCGCTGGAGCCAGAGCTAATGCGCCGCCTGATGCAAGCCAAAGACCTGCGCTACCAAGACGTGCTGACCGAGCGCGAAATGGATGTGTTGCGTAGCGTGGCCGATGGCCTGACCAACGCCGAGATCGCCGCACGCTTAACCATCGGCGAAGAAACGGTGAAGACGCACCTGAGCAGCATATTGCGCAAGCTGGGGCTGGCGCACCGCACCCAGGCGGCGGTGTATGCGCTGCGCAGTGGGCTTATAACGTAATCAACCCCGCCCGCGCCGCCTTGCTCACGGCCTCGGCGCGGCTGGCCACGCCCAGCTTGGCGTAAATGGCGCTCACATGAAACTTGGCCGTCGGCTCGCTAATCCCCAACTGCTGCGCGATCAATTTGTTGGGCAAGCCTCGGCTCAATAAATCCAGCACCTCGCCCTCGCGTGGGGTCAGTTCTATCTTTTCGGTGGATGGGTCGCTAGGCGGGCGTTGGGGAATGAGTTGATCCGCAAAGCGTAGCGGCATGACGACCAAGCCTTGCGCCACCGCAGCCACCACGCTGTGCAATTCATCCGGCGTGGCATCGCTGGGCGCAATGCCCCAGCCGCGCAAGCTCATGGCGCGCAACTGCGTTGCAGTCGCTTCGTCATCGCTCATCACCACAAGGGCTTGGGCATAAGTTGATGGCGTTCGCAATTCGGTTGCGCTCGATAGCACCACGACATCGGCATGCGCCTCATCCGACACCAACACAGCGAGGCTATCCAGCGAGGAGGCCTCGCCCGTTATCTCAATGTCTACGCGGCCCAACATCGCGCGCAAGCCTGCACGCAACGTTGGGGTTGGGGCCACCAGCGAAACTCGAATCATCACAAACGAAAAAGATTCCAGGCTTTAGCCGGTTAGTAGCTCGGCTCTGATCAAATGTCACAATTGGGTTCGTAACCGGCTGAAGCCTGGAATCCATCAAACGGCAATACTCACATCCACATCACGCAGCGCACCACCGCGCAATACATTTAGGCGCACGTTGCCACGGGCGTTACCGCTGGCATTGCGTGCAACCGAAGCAGCCAACGCATCCGGGTTCTCCACGGCCTGTCCGCCCACACCCAGCACTACATCGCCTACCATCAGCGCCTGCGCCGCTGGCCCACCTTGCTCAACGTCCATCACCAGCAAGCCTTGCTTGGCCTGCGCCCACGCCCCCAACGAAAAGCCCTTCGTTGGAACCAACACCAGCTGCACCACGATGCCCAATCGCACCGGCTTATCGGGCTGGCCCGCCACCCACTCGGTTGCTACGTGACTGGGAATCGCCACGCTTAAATCGCCGCCCATAATCATGGCGTTGATGCCGATGACTTCGCCACGCGCATTCAGCAGCGGCCCGCCGCTGTTGCCGGGAGCCAATGCCACATCGCTGCGAATGTATTCGGCGGTGCGGTTCGTCCCTCGAATACCGACTTTGCCAAAGCCGCTCACAATGCCTTGCGTCACCACATCCCGCGCGCCCCACGGGTTGCCGATGGCAAAGACCCATTCGCCCACGCGCAGCATTTTGGGGTTTGAGGAGTCTGCAACTGGCGCAGGCGTGAGGTTGCCCAGATTTATTTTCAACAGGGCTAAGTCCAACTCTGGGCTGCGATTGGTCACTTCGGCATCATGCTCGGCATCGTTGCTGAGTACGACACGAATGTGCTTCGTATTCGCCACCACATGAAAGTTGGTCAAAATCTCGCTGGTGCGGGCATTGCTGCGCCACACAATGCCCGTGCCTACACCGCGCCCGCCGCTTTGCACCCGCACCACAAACGGCTTCGCCGCCGCCACCATGCTTTCAGACAATCCATCAAATTTCAACATGCTTTGTTTTGGTGATTGGTGATTGGTGACTAAAGTCACCAATCACCAGTCCCTAATCACTTCTTCTGCCCCACCGTCACACTCACGCTCTGCAAATTGCCGCCGCGAATGACACCCAAGCTCACCGCTTTGCCCACGCGTTCACCGGTGAGCAAGGCCAACAAGTCATCAGCGTTGGTCACGGCCTGGCCGTCTATCGAGACCAGAATGTCGCCCATCAACACACCGCCTTGCTCGGCGGGGCTGGCATCTTCCACACGCATCACCAGCAGGCCATGCTCCTGGCTTTGGCCGCCGCGTTGGTTGGGCGGCAACTTTACTTGCTGGCTAATCACGCCCAAGTAGCCGCGCTTCACTGTGCCTTGCTTAGTCAGCGTCTCGGCCACGCGCAACGCAATGCTGATTGGGATTGCGAGCGTAGCCCCGCGCGCCAATCCGGTCGTCAACACGCCTACCACCGCGCCATTCGCGTCAATCAGTGGCCCGCCAGAGAAGCCGGGGTAGGGCGTGGCATCCGTGCGGATGTATTGCTCCAGGTTCACGCCATTACCACGGATAGGGCCGCCGATGGCGCTGACCACGCCGCTGCTGGCCATCACGCCTGTTGATCCCTCTGCGCCAGGTCGGCCCACGGCCAGAATTAATTGGCCCACGCGGGCGGGCGCGCCCGTTGCAGCTACATCCGCAACAAGCCCAGCCACCCGCAACACCACCAGGTCGGTGGATGGATCGCGGCCTACCAATTGGGCGGCCAGCTTTCGCCCATTGGGCACGCCATCCGGCGCAACCACGGTCAGGTTGTCATCACGCTCCACAACGTGGTCGGCAGTCAGCACCAATTCGCTGCCAATCACAATGCCGGTGGCGCTCTGGCGCTCGCGGCCATTTACAGTGACGAGGGATTTGGCGGCGCGCTCGACGGCATCGGCCATCTGGTTTGAGAGGGTGGTTAGGATATCTGAATTACTCATGAATTTTGTTTGCTCCTTGTGCAAATTCGGATTCCAAGCTTTAGCCGGTTAGTGACCCAGTTCAAATTTTGGTCACAGTTGAGTTTGTAACCGGCTAAAGCCTGGAATCCATCTGAATGCGAGACACCATACGCCGCAGTGTGGTGCGTTTGCACTAGTGGTTCGTTAGAACGCGGCTATACGTACGGATAGGGGAAATTGTCAAAATCCCGTACACTCTCGAACTAAGAACCTATCTCAATAGGGACGATAGGGAATCAGGGACGACATCCCTTGTAGGAATGTCGTCCTTGATTCCCTGATAACCCATTGGGATAGGCTCTTAGTACATTGACATTCGTTGAACTCAATTGCAGGGTTGCGCGCTCGGCGCTTTCTGCAATGTCGCATTGCAAGGTTGTAACAGGAGGAAATAATGAATAGTTTACTAAGCCGTTTGCTGTGTGCGGGGATGGGTGTCTGTTTGGCGTGGGGTGGGTTGTGGCCTGCTCAACAGGCTATCAGCCAAACAGAGCCACCCACTAACACAGACACCCTCGCCCCAGAAGCCCCCGATGCAGGCGGTGCCATTACGGGCCGCGTGATTGATGCCGACACCGGCAACGGCATCGCCTTCACCCAAATCTCAGTCAATCGCTACGACGACACCAGCGGCTTTAAGCTGGGCATTGCCAACGCCAACGGCTACTTCACCATCACCAACATCCTCACCGGCGTGTATGCCGTCAGCTTCGACGCGCCGCAGCCCTATCTCTCCGAGCGCTACGACAACGCCCCACGCGCCGCAGCCAACCCGCCCGCGCTCATCGCCGTCGGCGTGGGCATCACCGCCACCAACGTAAACGCCGCGCTGCGCAAGGGCTTTGTCATCACCGGCACCGTCACCGACCAAGCCACCGGCACGCCACTTTCCAACGTGCAAGTGCGCGCCGAACGGGGTGATGGCACCAGCTTTGGCAACGTCACTGCCTCCACCTCCGGCAGCGGCAAATACACACTTGGCCCGTTGGAGGCAGGCGACTATCGCCTGCGTTTCGCACCCCCATCCAACGACCCACACGCCGCGCAGTGGCACACCAACGCAACCAGCTATGCCGCAGCTACGCTGCTTAACGTCATCGGCAACCTTGCCGATGTCAACGCTGCGTTGGCTTACGGCAGCGCCATCACTGGCACCGTGAGCAATGCCACGGGCGAACCGGTTGCGGGTGTGGCGGTGTCCATCTTCCCGGCAGGCGTGGTGTCGCCTGCGGTTGCCAGCGCCACCAGCGGGGCCGATGGCCAATACGTCACCAGCCCCGGGCTGGCACCCGGCGTGTATCAGGCCTTCTTCGCCACGCCCAACACCAGCGTCTATCTCGATTCATGGTATG
>JAYTNY010000309.1:0-1981 GCA_043748055.1 Roseobacter sp. | reverse complement strand
GTCCACTTGCTATCCCATGTCACCATTTGGCGCAGCGGGTCTTTAATCGTGCTGAAGTCAATCTCGCGTAGCGGCAACACGCGCGGGCGGCCATTGCCCCATACACCTACGTTGATCTCGCGGCCCGGAATAAATTTCTCGGCCAACGCGGCTTCCTCAAACTTCTCTCGCACAAAGGCCACCCGTTCTTTCAGTTGTTCGATGTTGTGAACAACGGCATCTTTGGTGACGCCCGCGCTGCAATGCTGGCTGACGGGTTTGACGATGCTGGGAAAAATATCGTAGCTTTTAACTTCGTCTGGGGAGCCAAACTCCTGGCCAGGCGGCGTGGGAATATTCCAGCGCTCCAGCACTTTCTTCACGCGGCCCTTCTCCACCGAGAGCTTGAGCGAGTTGTGCGAATTGCCGCTGTACGTCCAGCCCAACGCATCTAGCTCGGCGGTAATGCGCGCATCGCCGCCCGTTTCATCCTCAATGCCCTCGACCCACTGAAAAATAATCCACTCGCTAGGGTCATACTTGCGCAGTGCATCCTTTACATCTTTCCAAAATTCAACGACTTCGACGCGGTGACCGAGCGCGCACAACCCATCCACCATGACATTGCACAAGCGAATGGCATCGGCATATTCCTCTGGCTTCCATGATTTGTAGTAGTTGTAAAGCACCAAAACATTGGCTTTACTGTTGACAGTGTTTAGCATAGTTTCCTCGAATAGATATACAAGTCGTCACCGGCGTTGTAATACTCTGGCACAACGGCAGTGCGAACGAACCCTTGTGATTCATACAGCGCACGGGCAGGCGCATATGGCGCGGTAGATGAGGTGTAGATCACCATCAGCCGCGCTGCCTGGGTTTTGGCCTGCGTCACTGCTTCTTGCATGAGGGCGCGCGCGACGCCCTTACCTCGCGCTTCGGGCCGCACACACACCCAGTACAAATCCCAGGTGTTGTGGGTCAAGCTCTCGGTGCCGAAGCAGGCGAAGCCGACACAGTTGGAGTTGGAGTTTGAGTGTTGGTTCGGCTCCAACTCAAACTTACAACTCAGCCAGCGATACGTGTCCGCGCGCGGGTCGGCCTCCAACGCTTTCCACGTGCCCGCAAACATCTCATCCACGCAGTCGGCATCCGTCTTGCCGAACAAGCCGCTCGTCATCAGGATGTCATAGATGGCGGCGCGGTCTTCGGGCTGCGAGGGCTGCACCGTGATGCGCCCAGCATCCTGTGTCAATGGCTCGACAACGTTTACGTCCATCACGCAGTCACCTCCACCGAATTTTCCAACACCACTTTTTCAAATTGATTGCGTTGAATAGCAAGCTGAATGATGCGCTCTAGCATTTCGCCATAGCCCATGCCTGCCACGCGCGCGGCGTTCATAAAGCCATCGTCTTCATTCAAGCCACAGTTGGCATTCACGTCCAAAGCCATCGGCTCGCCATTGCGCAAGCGCAAATCCACGCGACCATAGTCGCGCACACCGGTAGCAGCATAAGCGGCCACGGACACCGCCTCAATTTTGGCTTTTAGCTCTACCGAGATGGGCGCAGGGCAGATGGCCGGAATCTTTTGATACGCCTCGCTCTCCGGTGTCCATTTGGCATCAAATGTGCAAAGCCGGTCATGGATGTCGGTGAACGCGTCATACGTCATCATGCTGATGCCTAGCATGCTTGCATCGTGGTTCAGGCCCCACACGCTCACGTTGTATTCCTCGCTATCCAAGAATTCTTCGATGAGCACCGGCGCGTTGTATGCCTCAATCAGCTTGGCGGATTGCTTGCGCGCTTCAGCCAAATTCATCACGACAGATTCTCGCGTAATGCCATACGAGCAGTGCTCAGCGGCGGGCTTCACAATGGCGGGGAAGGCATCAAAGTGCAGCGTCTCTGCGGATTGGGTTACGGCCCACTTTGGCGTAGGCACACCGGCTTTATCCAGCAGGTGCTTCATCTTCCATTTGTATTGCGTCTCGTTC
>JAYTNY010000308.1:0-1801 GCA_043748055.1 Roseobacter sp. | reverse complement strand
AATCCTCGCGTTCTCAAAAAGACCCTCGCTCGATTTCCTGTTAAACGCTCGCGTCACTACTCCACCCTTCAGCCTTCTTCTTCTTTCAGGGCTGCCCTGTCCCTTATTTGTAAGGTATTGACTCATGACCCATAACCAACCACCCAAAACAAATTCCTACGCCGCCTCTGGCGTAAACATCAACGCAGGCATTCGCGCTGTGGAGCTAATGAAAGCTGCTGTGAAAAGCACGCACGGCCCAGAGGTGCTGGCGGGCATCGGTGCATTTGGCGGCATGTTCGATGCGAGTGCATTAAAAGCGATGCACAACCCGGTGCTGGTCGCCTCCACCGATGGCGTGGGCACCAAGACCAAAGCCGCCGCCCGCGTGGGCCGCTGGGACACCGTGGGCCAAGACCTGGTGAACCACTGCGTCAACGACATCTTGGTGCAGGGCGCTAAGCCGCTCTTTTTCATGGACTATGTGGCGGCGGCCAAACTGGATGCGGTGCAGGTCAGCACGATAGTGAGCGGCATGGCCGAGGCCTGTAAGCAAAACGGCTGCGCGTTGCTCGGCGGCGAGACCGCCGAGATGCCAGGCGTTTACCACGACTACGAGATTGATATAGCCGGGACGATTGTGGGTGTGGTGGACAAAGCCAACGCTATTGATGGGACGCGCATCCGCGAAGGCGATGTGATTCTCGCCTTGCCCTCAACCGGCTTGCACACCAACGGCTATTCGTTGGCGCGCAAAGTATTAGGTGAGCTGGACTGGGCGCGACACTACGCGCAACTGGGCAGCAGTGTGGGTGATGCGTTGCTCGCCGTGCATCGCTCTTACTTAAGCGAGGTGTCGCGTTTGCAAGACGCAGGCATCGGCCTGCACGGCCTTGCGCACATCACTGGCGGCGGCCTGCCGGATAACTTCCCACGTGTGTTACCCAATCACTTGGCGGGTGTGTTTCACGCGGGCGCATGGCCCGTCACCCCCATCTTCGAAATGATTCAAGAGCTGGGCCGCGTGCCCGACGCAGAGATGTTCCGCGTGTTCAACATGGGCATTGGCTTGTGTGTGGTGCTGCCCAAAGACGAAGCACAACAAGCAGTGGCACTGCTGGGCGAGGGCTACCTTGTCGGAGAAATTGTGAAGCGCAAGAGCGAGGCCGTTATCATTGCGTAGCTCGTACATATTTCGTCTTTCGTCTTGCGTTGGCCTCTTATTGACCAACGCAAGACGAAAGACGCATGACGAATTACTCCCCATGTCCCGAATAATCATTCTCATCTCCGGCAACGGCAGCAATTTGCAAGCGGTGCTGGATGCAACCCAAGATGGCAGCATCGCTGGCGTCGAAATCGCGCTTGTCGTCTCTAACCGCGCGGCTGCGTTTGGCCTGGAGCGCGCCAAAACGGCAGGCATTCCTACGCTCTATTTCCCGCTCAAGCCCTACACCGATGCAGGCAAAGGCCGCCAAAGCTATGATGCCGACCTAGCCCAAAAGCTGTTGCCCTACGAGCCAGACTTGATTGTCGCCGCTGGTTGGATGCACATCTTTAGTACACGTTTTCTAGATCACTTCCCCGACAAAGTCATTAACCTGCACCCGGCCCCACCCGGCCAACATGCGGGTGTAGATGGCATCAAGCGCACCTTTGAGGCCTATCGCAGCGGCGATGCCACGCACGGCGGCTGCATGGTGCATTGGGTTGTTCCAGAGCCGGATGCCGGGCCAGTCATCGCCCAAACCATTGTGCCCATTGGCGAGGACGATACGCTGGAGTCTTTTGAGAAGCGTTTGCACAACGCCGAGCATCGGCT
>JAYTNY010000307.1:0-9916 GCA_043748055.1 Roseobacter sp. | reverse complement strand
TGCGTGGGTTGAGTGGGTTGAGTGGGTTGAGTGGGTTGAGTTTGATTGTTCATGATGTGTCTGGATGGTTTGAGGTGTTTCAATCTTTACGCGCGTCTTTGAATCAAACGGTGCTGCCTGAAAATTTTCGACAAATTGATGGTGAAGCGACTGTGCCGACAACACGCCGACCAGCGCCATCTGTTCTAACTCGCTCAGCGCAAGGTTGCCTTGTTGGGCCGCCTGCGCTTTGGCAACAAGCTGCCGCACCGATGCAGGCTGAAACAATTGGCTGCGCCGCAACGCCCCTTCGGACAGCAAATCTCGCACATAGCCCGGCGCAGTTTTGCCAAAGAAAACATGTTGGATGGGCGCACGATACGGCCGCTTGCGCCGCTGATGAATGCTGGGCGGCAGATGCCGGGCCGCCACGCGCCGCAGCAACCACTTCTCGGTCAGGCCGCTCAGCTTTACATTGGCGGGCAGGCGGTTGCAAAATTCCACAACCCGGTAATCGAGAAACGGGTAGCGTCCTTCAACGGAATGAGCCATCGCCATCCGGTCTCCTTGCGACGAGAGCAGATACGGCGACATAAACGTCGTCATCTCCAGGTATTGCGCTTGCGCCAGGCTCGACCAATCCCCGAATGCTTTTGGCAACGCGGCCTGCGCTGGGGCGCAATCGGCTAGCAAAAATTTGCGCAGCCGCGCGGCGTTGCCCCAGCGCATGGCATGCGAATAAAACGGCGATGCGGTGTCGGCCAGATCGCGCTTGAAGAAGGCTTGCAGGTAAGCCGAACTCACTGATCCCAAACCCGCGATGTCGGGATATAGCCGCCGCAGCAGTTGCGGGCGCAGCTTGGATTCGGGCTGCTTGGCCCAGAAGCGACGGATCGCCCGCTCTTTGAAAATATCGTAGCCCGCCAGCAACTCGTCCGCGCCTTCGCCGGTCAGCACCACTTTTATTGGGTGTTGATTGACTAGTTTGGAGAGCAGAAACATGGGCACGGGCGCAGTGCGCAGCAAGGGCGTCTCCGCGTGCCAGATCACATCCAGAAAAGCATTCGCTATATCGGCCTGGGTGCAAGTCACCACCGCATGCTGCGTGCCCAGGAATGTCGCCATCTCTTGCTGGAAGGCGCTTTCGTCAAAACTCAGGTCACTCGCATCGCCGGCAAAGGCAATTGAAAATGTTTGCAGCCGCTCGGCCACTTGCTTGCGCGCCAACGCCGAGATCAGCGACGAATCTAACCCGCCGCTGAGATAAGCCCCCACCGGCACATCGGCGCGCAGGCGAATGCGCGTCGCATCCTCCAGCAGATGTTCTAACTCGTCTGCATACGCTTGCTCGGCTTGTCCGTCGAAAGGTTGTCGTGCCGTTCGGGCTGGCTCATCAAACTGCAACGACCAGTACGGTTGAACGGTGATGCGACCGTCCTCCACTTGCATGAAGTGGCCGGGCGGCAATTCGTGGATGCCGCGAAAGATCGTTTGCGGGGCCTGCGCGCTCCAATAAGAAAAGACTTGGCTCAGGCCTTGCGGGTCTATCTCTGCCGAGATGCCAGGGTGCGCAAACAGCGTTTTGACCTCTGACCCAAACACCAACTGACTGTTACTTACGGTGTAAAACAGCGGACGCACGCCCAGGCGGTCTCGCGCCACAAACAGCGAGCGCCGCCGCACATCCCAAATTGCCAGCGCCCATTGGCCGTTTAGTTGGTGCAAGCACTCCGGCCCATGATCTTCATACAGATGCAGAATGACTTCGGTGTCGGTGTGCGTAGAGAAGCAATGGCCGCGTGACTCTAACTGCGGACGCAGTTCTACGTGGTTAAAAATTTCGCCGTTAAAGACAATCCACAACGTACCGTCTTCGTTGCAGATGGGTTGGTCGCCGGTGTTCAGATCCACAATGCTGAGGCGGGCGCTGCCGAGGCCGACGTGTTCATCGTGATACACGCCGAAACCGTCCGGCCCACGATGACGAATCATCGCCAACATGCGCAGAATTAGATCAGCCTCAACCGGCGGAAGCGATGGCATCAGGTTTAAGCTGCCAGCAATGCCACACATTGTTTTTTAAGTTCTGCTTTGATGACTTTTCCGTTGGGGTTCAGTGGCAATGCATCGAGCAAAATCACATTGCGCGGCAGCATATGCCGGGGCAGGCGCTGCGCGCAGTGCGCGGCAATCTGATCGGTGAGCAACTGCATTGCACCGCCCGTGCGCAATGTGATGAATAGGATGATGGCCTCGCCGCGCGCATCATCGGGCACACCAATAGCCGCTGCGCTGACCACATCAACCAGCTCCAACACGCACGCCTCAATTTGCTGGCTGCTGACACGATGCCCAAACGACTTGATGAAATCGGTCTTGCGATCCACGATGATGATGAAGCCATCGGCATCCACTGTTGCCAAATCACCTGTGTGCAACGCGCCACCGATGAACTTTTGCACGGTGGCTTCTGCATCGTTCCAATAGCCGGGCGAGATGCTGGCCCCGCGCGCGATGATTTCGCCGGTCTCGCCGGGTTGCACATCGTCACCCGCTTCGTTCATTACCCGCAATTGCACGCCGGGGATGCCTTTGCCAATGGAACCGCGCTTGGTGTTTAGCCATTCAGGCAGGAGTGACGACAAGCGGGCAGTGGCCTCGGTTTGGCCATACATGATGTGAACCACTGCGCCGGGCGTCGCGGCAATCAACTCATCCACCAGCGCCACAGGTAGCTTGCCACCTGCTTGCTGAATCTTGCGCAGCGTTTTGAAGTTGCGGCGGGCAAAGCTGGAATTGCGCAAGAGCGTTTGAAAAGTGGAGGGCACGCCCGCGAAGCCGGTGCAGCTCAGTCGTTCGATCATATCCAGCGCCGTTTCGGGGAATGCAAAAGAATTGCAGAGCGCCAGCGAACCGCCCATGCGCAAATGAGTATGCAGCAGCGATAGGCCGAAGCAATAGTAGAACGGCAACACTACCAGCATACGCTCATCGCTGGTTAATCCAAGATCGGCAATGATGGATTCGGTGTTGGCCTGCAGGTTGCGATGGGTGACGCGAACAGCGCGAGGCCTAGCAGTTGTGCCGGAGGTAAACATGAT
The DNA here is from genome assembly GCA_043748055.1 of Roseobacter sp. Lineage (GTDB taxonomy): Bacteria > Chloroflexota > Anaerolineae > J036 > Brachytrichaceae > JANMVQ01. The sequence goes on along the minus strand of JAYTNY010000307.1, from coordinate 6,836 downwards.
CGCGGCATCGCGGTCAAGATCAAATGTCGGGTCGGGTTCGGGCCACACCTTGCTCGAGGTTTGGGTCAGGCTGCTTTCATCCAGGAGAGCCACATCAGACAACACCATGTGTTGCAACTTGCCTTTGAGTTTCTGCTCCACGCAGATGGCCCGGCATTGCACAAAGGTTTGGTTGCGCCGCCAATCTTCTGGCGAGGCTACAGTGGCAAGCGGTACGGCCACCGCACCCAGCTTGAGGATGGCTAAATAGGACGCGACCCAGAACAGCGAGTTTGCCCCCAGAATGCCGATGCGATCCGATGGCTGAACGCCTGCGTGTTGCAAGCCATGCAGCAGCATAGCGGCGGCGTGTTGCAGGGCTTCATAGCTATAGGCTTGATCGCCATTGATCAGCACGGGTTTGGAGGCGGTTTCTGCCTTTGCGATCAGCAGATAGTCGGCGGTGTTCACAGTCGTGGCGACTTGCTCCGCGCATACGCAGCCATCCGGCTTACAGAATCGAAGTGATCGGGCACGACATCCTGATCCGGCACGCTGATCCCAAATTGCTTTTCAATAAACAGGATCAACTGAAGGACATTCATCGAGTCAATGATGCCTTGATCCAGCAGCGATGCATCATCGGCATAAGGATACTTTCCGTCCGTGTACAAAATATCTTTGCTGATGTATTGGCGGATCAATTCTTCTGTGTTTTCTTCAATATTCTTTTCTAAGTTCTCCATGTGTGCTCCAGTATTCTGTGTTGAGTTGTGTGATGAGTTATGTGTCTCTTCTTTGTTAAGACAGTGTCGAATTCACTCGAAAGTGTGTCCGTTGCAAACTGCGTCGCAACCGGTCTGCGAGATGGGCCAGACCGTAGGCCGCAAATATGAGCAATAGGGCATCCATCGGCAAGCGGTAACGCACGAGTGCCCATGACAGCAAATGAATTGCAGAATAGACGACGATGAACACATGCAGCAGCAACCATTTGCGCCAATGTTGTAGCGACAGCGCCAAGCCGTAGAGCATAAACGGCAACGCCAGACCAAATGAGGCTACGCGCGTGATATTGCTCAGCAGACCAGATTCGGGCAATGGCCAGAATGTGAAATAGGTCTGGAAGCGACTGAGCGACAGGAGAATGTAGCGCAGCGGGTCATCTAGTATTTGCCGCAAGCTAAGTTGAAAGAGCGCAGAACTCAAGCTGGCTTCATCCAACGAGCGCAATGGCTCCGGCACCAGGGCAGCATATTGCTCATTTGGCAAAATACCCACGAAATGGGTGCCATAGATAGGATGATTGGACCAAAAAAATGCAAAGCCCGCGTTGGTGTTCAACAACACAAATTTGTGGAAATTTTGGTAATTGAGGAGTGTCCAGGGGGCAATAAGCACAGCGACAACTAGACAGGCCAGTAAAGCCCCACGCACCACAGAACCGATGGGCCGCGCAGTGCGCTCTGCACGGGGCATTCGCATAGCCCAACCCATCCAAATAAATAAAAACGGAACAAACGTTAAGAAGAGCTGGCGCAACAGCACTGCGATGCCGATTGCCAGACCTAGCAGCAGCCATTGAACTGTTTCTTTTTTCTGCGATGGGGCCTTCGAAGCCGAAGAAACAATACCCAGTGCCAGATCAAATGTCCACAGCACGGAAACGACGTAGAACGTCTCTGTCAGCAACGCCCCCGAGTAATACACAAAATAGATATATAGCGCAGACCACGTGGCAGCAATCAGCGGCACCCACTCTGAAGCATGACCTTGCTCATCGCCCAGAACTTTCCGCGCAATCCGATAGGTGAATAAAGGCCACAAGATGCCGCCAATCAAAACCTGGATGATGCGTGCGATTAAGGGCGTGACACCAAACACACCATAGACCGCGATTAAGTACAACGTGTAGAGGTAAGACCAGTGAGCAGTGGGTTCGCCAGCACGGGTCATCGGCCACCAGTTTTCTGGAACAGTGAAGCCATGCCCACCCAACACGCGCAAAGCCAGCATGTGGTACGAGCGTTGATCGTCTATGCCGGGCAGTGATTCGATGCTGTTGCCAAGAAATATAGAAGCAGCCAATCGAATTATTACCGAGACAACAACAACGAGAAATAAATAGCGCTTAAGATTCGTTTTGGGTACAACTTCCAGGTGTGACATTGTGACTAGGGTAACTATGTTGAGTAGCAATGGTAACTATTTTGATAGTCGTTGCGTCAAGGAAGAGGCCGCATAAAAGATGACTCTTGCTATTCTGAAGATGGCTCGTGCTTGCTAAAAAGAATTTGCGATACGCTCGGCTGAGTCTGATTTTCTTCTCTTTTCTTGCCGTGCTCGGTTCGAACCCAATTGATGGGTTTCTTGCTATGCCGTGATGACAACGCCAACTGCGTGCGCCAGAAAATGTAGAGCGGGCCAGCCAATATGATTGACAGATACGCCGACAAAGGAGCTTTTTCCAGAGCAAGGCCAAAGAGGGGATAAGCAAATAATAGAGCCGAGGTGGCAATCCACAATCGTTCTATAACGATATTAAAAACTGGAGTGGTCGTATGAAAGTATGCAGCAATTCCATTCATCAACACTTGAATAACAAGCCAGGCGATGGACAACAAAGCCAGAGTGGAAAATGACAGCGAGCGGGTTTGGAGTGCGCCATCCAGCATGGCCCAACTGCGATGCTGAAGCCCTTGCCGAAGTAGAGGCTGTGCAAATTCTTGGCTGGCATTGTGCGTGCCGGTGAGCCAACGTGCGCGTTGGGCACGGGCCTGCTTCCACGTTCGGGCAGCTTCGCCCTTGCCAATCGCTGCTGGCTCATAAACCACGCGCATCCCATTAAGCAAGAGGCGCAACCGCAACTGATAGTCCTCGGTCAGCCCTTCGCCCCAGCCTAGCTTGCGCAATATATCGGCATGGAAGCAAATGGAATCGCCCATTATTTTGGCGGAAAGCCCCAGGTTTGTTCGGCCTTGATTTTGGAAGCGATTGTCTATGAGAAACATGGCGTGCGTAAGCGCTGGGAAAAGACCGTCCTTTGGATTGCTGATGCGATGTTGTCCTTGCACCACCAGGTCTCCCTGTGCAAGACGGGCATCCATAATGCGCAAAAAGTCTGGTGCGACACGCGTGTCTGCATCAAATATCACCACAGCGGAATAGGGGCGAGAGGCATCTTTTGGGGCACCCAGAATCCGTGCAATCAGCCAAGATAGAGCAGCCCCTTTGCCTGAGCGTGGTCCGTCGGAACGGGCGTGAACAATAGCACCCGCTTCATCCGCAAATTGAACGGTCTGATCCGTGCAGTGGTCAGCAACAATGTGAACATCAAATAAATTAGAAGGATAGTCAAGCTCGCGCAGCCGTCGGACTGTATTGGCAATGACCGTATCCTCGTTATGAGCCGGTATAACAATTGCAAAGCGATTTTGTGGGTTCTGGCTAGGTTTAACAGAGTGTGAATGTGTTGACGCCAGAGCCAGCGCAAAAAGATACAGCGTTTGCAACAGCGCGGCGAGCAGAAGAACTCCGCTAATCACCGAGAGGAAAGTGGCAACAGCCTGAAAAGTATTCATGAAATTAGATTCGAAAGTGCTGAAAGAGAACACGCTTGAAAAGGCTAGGCAAAGGGAAATCCGAAGGCTTTCTAGAATGTGGGCAACGCCGTCAACAATCGCCAATATGAGCGAGTGAGTGCCAGATGGCGTTTTCGGCGTTGAGCGTGTTCGAGAAGGACGAGCGGGCTGAGGGCCAGACGAGTCATACCCGCTGCTATGAGCACCAATTTGTAATACCGCGAGGCCAATGCACCGTGGTTCTTGCGAAAGTAAATCACTTTGCCCTGGTATAGACGCAAAAACATGGATGCTGCGACTTGCTGCGTGCTTTGCCCACCATAGTGGATGATCTGCGCCTGAGGCACCCAATACATGAGCCAGCTAGCCTTGCCGATTCGATAACATAGATCAACCTCCTCGGAGTAAATGAAGTAATCCTCATCAAGGAGGCCGGTTTGAGCCAGCACATCGCGTCGCACTAACAGACATGCCCCAAGCAGCGCATCTACTCCGCGTGCGGCTTCCACATCCCAGGCATGCATGGGGTATTGCGCATATGGATGCAGAGAATCTAAATGAAACAACCGCCACAATTCACGAGCCAAAGTGGGCAACGGATGACAAGATTCTTGCAAAGTGCCATTTGGGTTAAGCACACGGGGGCCTACAGCGCCCACTTCTGGATGAGTTTCCAAAAAGTTCACCAATAACGCCATCGCACCAAGAATCACCACAGTATCAGGGTTCAGTAGCAACACATGCGAACCGATAGATTGGCGAATGGCTTGGTTGTTGGCCCGTGCGAACCCTACATTTTGGGTGTTTTCGAGCAGGTGTGCAGTTGGAAAGTGTTCACGCACCATTTGGCAGGTGCCGTCGTTCGAGGCATTGTCTACCACCAGCACCTCATATCCGCTAATGCTGCTGGTTGTTAAGTCAGCGAAAAGTGACTCGAGGCATTTGAAGAGCAGGTCTCTGGTGTTCCAACTTACGATGACGATTGAGATTTGGCAGAGCGATGGTAAGCCACGGGATGCCGCAGCAATAGTGTCATGGTTCACGAAAAGATTCCCCCTTAACTTTTCAAAAACAAACAAGCCGAAAAGGGAGTTTTGAGCCACTACCCCAATCGGCGTTAATCAAAAAAACGGCGTTAAACTTTCTTCGCAGTAGGCGCACACAACGCTTCAACGTTACGGCACAGCGTTTGGCCTATCGCCCTCCAGTCATATTGATCTTCCACTAATTTCCGGGCACTGGATGACAGGGCGGCACGTTTCTCAGGGCTTCTTACAACATCAACAACGTGTTGGGCAAACTCTTTGGCATCGTTCGCCAAAAGAATGTCTTTGCCATGTGTCACATTCAATCCTTCGGCACCTTTGGGTGTGCTGATGACAGGTGTGCCAAGCGCCATGGCTTCAAGAATCTTTAGACGTGTGCCTCCCCCTTGTCGCAATGGCGCTACGCTAGCCCAACTATTTGCTACAGCAGGGCGAACATCATCCAAAAAGCCTGTGAAAGAGACATGCTCGTCAACAGCCAGACGATCTATTTGCACATTCTTGGTGGAACCCGTAACGCTCAAATGCACCTCTGGGACGGCGGTTTGGATTTTTGGAAAGATATCCTGCAAAAAATAGGCTATGGCGTCATAGTTTGCGGAATACGTTAGCGCGCCACTGAAGACAAGCGTATTGGGTTGGGGAGACACTGAGGTCGGGGCGTTGTGGGCAATATCTACCCCGTTAGGGACAACCGCAAGGGCTGATGTCATACGCCTTGATTGGTTTGAGGGTGCTTGAACGCTTGTCATTTCAAGAAGCTCACGACGGTCTTGGTCGGACACAACCAGAGACAAGTCAAATCTCTGGCACAGTTCAGCTTCATAGCGTCTGAATTTCCACCAAGCCAGCCAACTGCGTGCCCGTTTATCCAGTTGGGTAACAGCACAATAAGCCTCACGAAGCATTCGGGTCAGTAGGTTGTCCACATCTAAGATCAAGCGCGCATTCGGTACTATGGCCCGCAGTTCTAGGGCATAGGCAGCCATTACAAAAGTGAGCGCAAACACGCAATCAGGCTGCCAATCTAAAGCGATCTGCTTTACGTGTTTCGACATCTCTTCCGAATAAATAGCAATCACTGAACTGGGCTTGAGAGACAACCATCCCTGAACAGTTCGTAGACGATCTTGGTGAAAGGGTTCGCGCTCAATCACATGAACATGCGCACAAATTCCCATCATGTGCGCAAGCCACTGAGATTGAATCGCCCCATCGGCAAAAGAGACCAACACCACTTCGTGTGCCTCGGCTAACGCACGAATGAGATAGTAGGCCCGAATCTTGCTGCCCTGGCTAGGGGGATAGGGGAACCATGTGGAGAGCAACAAAATCTTCATGACCTAAACTACAAAGATTTGCTGAGCTACCTGATTAATCGCTGTGTGTTTTTGGCCAAGTCAACTATCCACTACCAAATTAAGCAAGAGTTCAGTTTAGACAGACACCGCATGGCATTCTTTACAGAATAAAAGACGCAAACTTCATCATGTGGTTTGAATCGCAAGTATCTTATTCTACCGCAAGGTATAAGTCAATACTTTCGGATGAGGGGGCTTAGAGCAAAGGCCCTAAGTCTTTAAGAGGAGAAAGGCATCAGCTTTTCCAATATCCGGAGTCTGCCGAGGCTGTTTCGATAAGCGCGGTGTTGCTATTACATTAGACCTCTTGCAAAAGTCTATTCGCACGCAGCGTTCGTAGGGGCGTAGCATGCTACGCCCCTACTTTCGCAAGAAGTCTATTCAGTTGGCGTAGTTACTTATGCAGCGAAATCTTTTCTGAAGATTCCGTTTGGTCGTTTTCAGATGGTTTGAGCAACAACCGATCTAGGGTGATAACACCACCCAAAAATATCCACCCGAAAACACTTGCCCGGAAACCTGCAAAGCCCACGTTGTAGACGAATGGAAGAAACCAGTCACCCAACATACCTGATACCAATGTACCAATCCAACCCGCAAACACGCTGACGGCATAAGCACGGGCAAAGCCTTCTGGCAATCGCGGCGTTAAGGAAAGGGTGTACTTGCCAGCGCGCCAGGCAAACCATAGAAATGCGGACAACCCTAAAAAGCCTGTCTGAGCAACCATGTCTACATAGTTGTTGTGGGAATTAAAATTGAGGTTGGTGTACCCCAGGATATTAAACAAAGGTGTGTAGAAGTAATAATTAGCAGGCCCGAAGCCAAGTATTGGGTTAATCCGAATAAGCTCCCAAAGCGTTCCCCAA
>JAYTNY010000306.1:0-1565 GCA_043748055.1 Roseobacter sp. | reverse complement strand
GTGAGTTGGCGCAACGCGGGCAGATCAATGCGCAATCCATTCAAATGCCATTCGCGCTGCAAGGCCTGTTGCAGGCGTTCCCAATCGCCATCCCGCGCGCCCAACTCGTGCGGCACCACCTCAACGAACATTTGACGCAAGATCGGGTCAATCTCCATCACGCGGTCGGTAGCGCTCTTGCGCACAATTTGTTTGCGCTGGGTGCTTTCGGGCGGCACCGTCACCAATACATCGCCGGTGACGCACGCCGTGCAAGCCAGCCGCGCACCCTCGCTGTATTGCTTGGGGTGGCGGGCGAAGTAGTCTTGCTCGGTAGCATCGGCGGGCGTTAGATGTTCGGGCGACGAGGTGATGGCGTACTTGGCAAAGTCGCCGCCCTCGACGATGACTTTGCACTTGCCGCAGGTCTGCCGCCCGCCACAGATGCTGTCTACGTCCACGCCCAATTCGCGGGCCGCCTCCAGCAGGCTGGTGCCGGTGGGGATGCGGCCCTGGCGGCCGGAGGGTTGGAACACAACCAAATAACTTTGCTCTTTCAAACCGTTTATGTTCATTACAAATCTGTCTGCAACCCCCGACATCAATCAAACACAATCACCCGATTCCCAAACACCAGCGTTTTGCGCTCCAGGTGCCGCCGAATGGCGCGGGCCAACGTAATCTTCTCCACATCAAAGCCCTTGCGCGTTAATTCTTCTATGCTGTCGAGATGGCTCACCCGGTTCACATCCTGCTCAATAATCGGCCCCTCGTCCAAGTCCTCGGTCACGTAATGTGCCGTCGCCCCAATCAGTTTTACGCCGCGCTCGTAGGCGCGATGGTAGGGCTTGGCCCCAATGAAGGCGGGCAAAAACGCATGATGGATATTAATCATGCGTTGTGGAAACGCCTTAATAAACGGCGCGCCCACAATGACCATATAGCGGGCCAGCACCACCAGATCAATCTTGTGCGCTTGCAGCAATTCAATCTGCAAGCGCTCTTGCTCGGCGCGGGTATCGCCCAGCACCGGGAAGTGATGAAACGGCACGCCAAAGCTGGCCGCAATCGGCGCGGGGTCGGGGTGGTTGCTCACAATTAGCGGCACGTCTACTTGCCACTCGCCCGCCTGCACGCGGCTCATAATGTCATACAAGCAGTGCGAGGTCTTGGACACAAACACCGCCATGCGCAACCGCTCATCGCTGAAGTGCAACCGAAACGTCATGGCGTTGCGCTCGGCAATTAGCACGCGAAAGAACTCGGCAATCTTGTCGTCGGGGATGGCAAAGCCGTCCAACGCCCACTCCACCCGCATAAAAAATTGGGCGATGTGCGGGTCTACATGCTGCTCCAACGAAAGAATGTTGCCGCCGTTCTTGGAGATGAATTCGGTGACGGCCGCGACTAAACCTTTCTGGTCGGGGCAGTGCATGAGGAGGATGGCGGAGCGTTGTTTTGACGAAGTTGAAGACATGGTGTTTTGCGTTTCCCAACTCAACTGCTGAGCATCCTGAGCGCAGTCGAAGGATGCGGACTTGGATGAGCTTCGTTAGCCAAGCTCGACCCAAAGCGCATTCTTCGAC
>JAYTNY010000305.1:0-8174 GCA_043748055.1 Roseobacter sp. | reverse complement strand
TTGCGCGACAACGTGTTGATGGGGCTGGGCGATAGCGCAGGCGAACTTGAACGCGCCCTGCACCAAGCCGTGTTGGAAAGCGATGTGCCCACGCTGGAGCATGGCCTGGACACACTCATTGGCCCGCGTGGCGTAAAGCTGAGCGGCGGGCAATTGCAACGGGCAGCAGCAGCCCGCATGTTTGCGCGCTTGCCCAACCTGCTCGTGTTCGATGACATTTCGAGCGCGTTGGATGTTGAGACCGAGCAAACGTTGTGGGCGCGCCTTGCTGAACGCGAGGGCGCAACGTGTTTGGTGGTGTCGCATCGCCAGGCTGCGCTGCGCCGAGCCGATCACATCATCGTTTTGAAGGATGGGCGAGTGGAGGCCGAAGGTCGGCTGGATGCGTTGCTGGCGACCAGCGATGAGATGCGGCGGCTGTGGGAAGGCGCAGCTACTGCCGCTTGAGCGCGAACGCGTCGACCCCCAAAAAGCCCGTAGGGCTTCGCTGCTGAGCAAGGGCGTGAAGATTCAGAAATTAATCCGGTAAATGCGCTACGTAGCCCTCACCCCGCGCATCGGATGCGACCCCTCTCCCAAAGGGAGAGGGGAGCTACGGAATCACAATTTTCTGGCTAACGCGCAAGGTGCGCGGGTTGCGGCGCACGGTGGGGTTAATCGCCATGATGGCCTCTGCCGAGACGCGATATTTGGCGGCGATGCCGAACAAGGTTTCGCCGGGCCGCACGGTATGGGCAAACGGCGTGGGCGTAGGCGTAAGGGTGGGTGTTGGGGTTTGCGTGGGCAGCGGCATGGCCGTGGGCGTGGGTGTGTGGGTGGGCAGGGGTGTGGGGGATGGCGTACTCGTGGGCGCTGGCCCCTGCCTGCGCACTTCCAGCTTTTTGCCGACGATGGCTTCCACTTCGTAATCCTGCGGCACGTCGGCGGTTTGTTCGCCCATGCGCACTTGCACCAAACCACGGTTGGTGGCGAAGTAGGCCACGGTGTTACTGCGCGTCTCCACAATAAACACCGTGCCGCGCACGGTGGCTTGCGATGAGGGCGAACGCACCACAAATTTATCGGCGGCGGTCAAGGGTCGGTCTACACGGCTTTGGCTGTGGCCTTGCAAAATCACCAAGTCCACCGTGGTGGTTACTGCGCTGCTGGCATATTCGATGAGTTGGGCGGCGGCACCGGCTTCTAGCTGGGTGGAGAGATCGGTTGCGTAGGCCAGCGTGGCATGGCCGCTGGTGACGGTAATGGAATCGCCGGGGCGCAGCGTGGCGATTTCGTCGCCAGCCAATGTGACCAGTGCAGGCGTATCGGCGCGGGCGATTAAGGCTGTGCCGTTGGTTAGTTTCACCCTCGCGCCGGGTGGCGGTTGCCATTCGGCCACGCCATACGCCAGCGCCATCAACCCTACCAGCAATGTGGCAAATGCCCCCAGCGCCAACCCAGGTGAGGTGAACAAGCGCCCCCACAGGCTGGGGCGTTTGGCGACGGGTTTGGGGGTTAGCGCATCCAACCGGGCTTGCACCCACGCGCGGCGCACGGTTTGGCGCAGGCGGGCGCGGGCAGGCGGCGTCAAACGATCATCGAGCGACAGTTCATCGAACTGCGCTTGCAATCGTTTCTCGTCATCTGATCCCAGGTTGGTTTCCGCCATAACGTTTCGTACGCTTAATTTTTCTTGAGTATTGCCGCCAGCAACGCCCGCCCCCGGCTTAGCAAAGACTCGACTGATTTGTAGCTGCGGCCTGTCAGCGTCGCGATCTCACCGACGCCAAAGCCTTGCCGATAGCGCAACAGCAGCACTTGCCGAATGTGCGGCGGCACTACGTCTAAGGCTTCTCGAAATTCCAGGCTGAAGTGAACAACGGGTGCGGGCATGCGCTCGGTCATCTCTTCCGGCTCGGTGGGTTCGGGCAGGGCCTTGTAATAGTTGGCTATTTTGTTGCGCGCAATGGCCGACAGCCACGTGAGCAACGAGGCGCGGTCATCGAACCCCTGAATGGCCCGCACCGCCGCGCCGAAGGTTTCGTTCAATACATCCTCGGCATCTTCGCGGGTGGGCAGCTTGTAGCGCAAATACGCAAATAGTTTTGGGCCATAGGCCTCCACAAATTCATCCCAGGCATCGTTATCCCCGGCGCGCAGTCGCTTTAACAACGTGGGGTCTGTTGCGGTGCCGTTTGGGTGCAAAGCAGCCGCAACAGCCGATGTCGGTGCAGGTGTATTGGTTTCCTCAACCACTACTGCCAGCCACCGACGCGCAGCCTGCATTGCCGTCATCCCCTTCATTTCTCGAAGTAGATGAGTCCACCAGCGGTGCCACCAAGGCGCAACCGAATTGAGCATACACACAGATTATCTCAGTCTGTATCTAAAAGATCACTCCGGTGTCTTTTGCTGCAACTTTGTGGTTTTAAGGGGGAACCACGCCATTACAGCAAAAGACACTGCCGAACAACGCCTTTTTACTATCGGGTCTCCTGTCAACGGACTGACCTTGTGCTGCAAACCGGAATGAAGCCGCCTGCACACTGCTCTATATGCAAGCGTCCGTGCTGAACAGTCCGCCGCGCCGGGCGGATTCCTTCAGCCGATTTTTCGGCGAGGTTACTCATGCGCACGCGGGTGCATCCGACAGCCAGCGGTTGAACTTGGGCGGCATATTCTGCGAGAGCCGCTCACGGGCATCGGTCCACAGTTGTGCCCAATCGCGCCAATCGGTTAACTCGGTTTGGGGATTAGATTCGCTGCGCGCCACAAAGCCGGGGAAAGCTGGGCGGCCCGTCGGCATGCCCGTCGGCTGGTAACGCAGGTCAAAGCTCCAGCGAATGTCGTCGCTGTTGTTGGAAAGCGACGAGTGAATGGTGCGGCGGTGCATCAACAGCGCGCCACCGCGCTTTACGGGCACCGGTATCGCCTGGCGCGAAATCAATTTTTGCGGAATTTGCAACCCACCATCTGGGCCAGAGCCGGGGCAATGTGTGGTTAGGCCATCTTTGTGGCTACCGGGCACCACACACAGGCAGCCGTTTTCTTCGGTGGCCTCGGTGATGGGCAGCCACACGGTTAGCACGGGCACCTCGTCCTGTTCCACCGTCGCCACGCCCTGGTCTTGGTGCCAGCCGACGCGTGCAATCAGGCCGTTCTTGGCCTCTTGCGGCACCATGCGTTCGGGTGGCTTTATGCGGGTGTGCTGGATGGGGTTCGAGTAGATTTCCGGGCCGACGAAGACCTGTGCCGCATCCAGCAAACGCGGATGGCGCAGCAAGTTGAACACCGGCTCGGTGGTGTGAATGGGCGTGTCGGGCTTCACATCGCCCTGCGGCAGAGAGATATCGAAGTGCTGCGCCCAGTTCACATGGCTCTCGGCCAAAATTTGGATGAGGCGCTTGCCAAAAGGTAGCTCGCTGTAGCTGCATTTCAGTTTGCCTTCAGCTATCAACTGGCTCGCCAAGACATCTAGCAGCGCGGCGTAGTCGTCTACAACTGGCTTCAAGTCGCGGTCAATGTCGAATAAATTTTCGACGACGAGATAGCCTTGCTCTTCGAATTGGGCCTTCATTTCGGGGGTGATGACGGACTCTTGGATTTGCTGAATCGTTTGCATGTTGCACCCTGCCTTTAGTCAAAGTATTTGTCAGATGTTCGCTGCTGCGTAACTCAAGACCTGACAGGTCTGAGGCTTGCGTACCCGCTTCGCATCAACTGTAAATCGAAACTACGCAGCGGGCTCAATTTCTTGCTGAATCATCTTAACCATTTCCATCTTGGCCGCCAACACAGCCTGTCCTTTCCAACCCATCGCTTGCAGCCACTCGCGTGCGATTGCCTCGGCATTGGCAATCGTTTGTGGGTCGCTGCACTTCAGGCAATCGTTGGCGCGGAAGCCATTGTTGTTCCACATGCCATGCAGTGCCTCGCGTGGGCAGCCATTTTGGGCCAGCCAGTTGGCTTTGCGAATCATGTATTCGGTGAGCTGGCCCCAGCTTGAGACATCGCACGCGCTGTTCAGACGTGCGGCGATTTGGAATCGCTGCAAGGCATCGGCCTCGTTCATGTGGGTTGTGCCTTCCAGCTCAAACAGGCTGGCTTTGAGCGCGGGGTCTACAGCGCCCAACTGAATGAGGTGGCGCGTGCTGCTGGGCGCAATGCCTCTTCGCATCAGCGGAATTACGGCAAGCCGGAACATTACCCGGCCCGCCCACACGCACATACGCAACGCGTCGTTGTTCGTCATCGCTTCTTGCAAGTGAATAATCTCTTGCTCCAAGCGGCTGACCAAAGGCTGCACCCGCGCCGTGATGCGTTCCGGCTTCATAAACTCTCGGCGGGTTTGGGTTTGCAGTTGCATCAGCAAGCCAGTGGCGTCATACACAATCACGCCACTGTTCATGTCGTTGGCGCGTACGGGGTTCTCCAGAATTTTCTCCAAGTCCGTATAAATTTCGTGCGAGGCGAACGTGGCATCGATGTAAACGCCCTGCTCCCAGCCATCAGCGTTTTCGCGGTCTAGCGTTTCGCCCGCTTTGCCCTCTACAATAAATCGCAGGTCAATGTCTGATGAGGCCGTGTCTTCGCCACGCGAGACCGAGCCGACCAGCAGCACGCCGACGATGTCGGTGCGGCTACTCAGTTGCTTTTGGATAAATTGATGGGCGATTTCGGTTCGGTAATTCATCGGATGAGCATTCTGAGCGCTCGGCGCTGCGCCGCGTCGAAGAATGCGGTCTATGTCGAGCCTGGCTAACGAAGTTCCACCATGTCCGCATTCTTCGACTACGCTCAGAATGCTTTGCGTGGTATTTGGGGGACGCGTTGCGCACATCACGCCACGTGAGAAACGCGAATGCAATGCGCCACCGATGCCTCAACCTGCGCAGGCAATGTGACTGCGAGATGCTCACCGCGTTGCTCCCAACTTAACGGCGCAGCATAGCCCAGCAAATGCACTGTTGCATCGGATGCAGCGTGAACCGATTCCAGCATCACCTCTCGTGTCTGCGGCGTGCCCAGCAGTGTGACATACAGCGCATTGCCCTTGCGCGTAAAGCGCATGGGGATGGCTTGCTCGCCTGCCATCGCCTTGCCTTCGGCGTGCGTGTGTGGGCGCGTGCCGTAAATCGCCTCGCCATTCACGGCCAGCCAGTCGCCTAATCCCACCAGCCGCTTGTATTGGTTCTCCGGCAGAGAGCCATCGGCGCGTGGCCCCACGTTCAGCAACAGGTTGCCGTTCTTGCTCACAATATCCACAAACGAATGCACCAACTCTTGCACCGAAAGCATGTTGGCGTCGGTGTCGTTTTGGTTGATGCCAAACGAGAAGCCGATGCCACGACAACTCTCCCATTTGTGCGGCGTCACATTGGGCACCACGGTGTATTCCGGCGTCTTAAAGTCGTAGTGCGCTGCGCTCGGCAAGCCTAGTTCGCCCTGCGCCAACTTCGCCAACATCTCTTGCGGGTCTACATTGCCAGCCTGAATAAACCGGTCGTTGATGACGCCCTCCGGCACGGCGTTGTAGTAATCCGCAAACAGGCTGGGCAGGTTCGCCAGCGCCGGGTAGCCGATGTCGTTCCACATCACGCTGGGTTGGTAACGCGCAATCAACTCGCGGAAGTGCGCAGTAGCGTATGCCTCGTATTCCGGCGTTTGCGGCACACCCACAAACAAGTCGCTGATATCTTTGATGACGTGGGTGTTAAACGTCCAATCCAACCCGCCGGAGTAGTACAGGCCCATGCGCATATCGCGGGCGCGCACGGCCTCGCTCAGCTCGCCCACCACATCGCGGGTTAGCTGCCAGTTTTGTTTGATGGGGTTGGGCTGGGTGCTGGGCCACAACAAAAAGCCTTCGTGGTGCTTGGTGGTTAACACCGCATACTGCGCCCCGGCGCGCTTGAACGCATCGGCCAGCTTGCCCGCATCGAAGCGCTGCACGGCATCGTTGAACATGGGCGCAAAGTCTTCGTAGCGCACATCCGCGCCGTAAGTTTTAACGTGGTGCTCGTAGGTTGCGCCTTGCCCAATGGCGAGTGAGTTCTGATACCACTCGGCATACGGATTGTTGGAGAACCAGTTGAGCCAGCCGCCCTCTTGCGAGATGACCTTGCCCAGTTCGCCCGTCAGCGGCGCCCAGGCGGGCACGGAGTACAGGCCCCAATGCACAAAGATGCCGAGCTTGGCATCGTGAAACCAGTTGGGGATTTGGTGCAATTTGATTGAGTCGAGGGTGGGTTCAAACATGGGTTGGAACATATAGAATGAAATGGTGGAAACTTTGCTAAAGCAATTGAGCGACAAAAAGGCGAGGCTGGATTCGTTTCGCCCGCTGCCGCACGAGCTGGTTAAGAATCTGGATGATTGGTTCAGAGTTGAATTGACATATACCTCAAATGCGATTGAAGGCAACACCCTGACGCGTAACGAGACTGCGCTGGTTATTGAAAAGCGCCTGACGATTGGCGGTAAAACAATCAACGAACATCTTGAAGCGGAGGGGCACGCAGCAGCCTACAATTTCATCAAATACTTGATAGACACGCCTGGATCTGATTTGGCGCTGAAAGATATTCTGGAGATTCATCGCATTATTTTGAGGCGCATTGACCCGCCCAACGCAGGCCGATTGCGCAATATTGCAGTTCGCATCGCGGGTTCAACAACGGTGCTGCCCAACCCAGCCAAAGTTCCCTCGCTCATCGATCAATTCATCCTCTGGTTACACTCTGTTAACGATCCCCCGGATCACCCGGCCAAAATCGCTGCCGATGCACATCTCAAATTTGTCACCATTCACCCCTTTATAGATGGCAATGGCCGAACCGCCCGCTTGCTCATGAACTTGCTGTTGATGCAATCAGGTTATCCGCCTTGCCTCATCCAAAAAGAGGAGAGGCTCGAATACATCAACGCTATCGAACGGGCCGATAACTTCAACGAGCTTGATGATTATTACCGCGTCATCTTTGGTGGCATTGAACGAAGTTTGGATGTTTACCTGGATGCGCTCGGCACCTGAGTCACGCACGTTCAACCTTGAACACAAACGCATGTTGGCAAGGCTGCGTCTTTGGCGGCTGAATCGCAAGGCCCTCGGCAGTCTGCGACCACGTTAACGCCTCATCCGACCCCAACAACGAAACCCGATTGATGTTGGTTGCGCCCGCCAGTGCATGAACCACCAACGGCGCAGTAGGCCAAGCCAGCGCGTGAGCGTACAACACATTGCCTTTGGTCGTAAAGCGGATGTCTTGCGCGGTAAAGCTGGCGCGCTTTACATCGTTGAACGAACCCGCGACCACGGGGGTGGGGCCTTCGCCAAACACGGTGTAGGGGCGCGTGCCGTAAATCGCCTCGCCGTTTACACGCAGCCAATCACCAATCGCCAATAGCATTTGCTGCTCCGGCTCCGGTATCGTTCCATCGGACTTGGGGCCGATGTTGAGCAGCAGCACGCCGTTCTTGCTGACGATGTCGATTAAATCACCGATGATGTCGCCAACGGCCTTGTAATCGTGGTCGTTGATGTAGCACCACGAGTTTTTGGAGACCGAGGTATCCGTCTGCCACAACGGGTAGCGGATGTCGTTGAGTTGGCCGCGTTCGATATCCAGCACAGCCGTGTTTTCGGGGAAGGAGGTGTGCTTGTAATTGATCGCAACCCCGGCGTAACCGGTAGCGGCGTTGCCCCATTCTTGGGCGCGGTTGTAGTAATACGATGCGAAGCGTTGCAAGTAGGGCGCGAACACGGTCTGCTCAATCCACCAATCAAACCAAAACACCTGTGGCTGATATTTGTCTATAAGCTCGGTGCAGCGGGCCAGCCAGTCCTCCAGAAATTTGCCATCGGGGCGGGGCTGCCAGTCTTTGCTGGCCCATTCGGGCAGATCGAAACTGCGCGGGTGCAGCTTGGCCGGACCGTAGAAGTCGTCATAGGCCGGGTCGTTCACATCGGAGTCGAACTCGCGCCCGCCGCCCATAAAGAACCAATGCTCGGCGCGGTGGCTGGACACGCCAAAGGCCATGCCCAGCTTGCGCGTGGCTGCGGCCAACTCGCCCACCACATCGCGCTTAGGCCCCATCTTGGCCGCCGTCCACTGCGAATACGCGCTGTCGTACATGGCAAAGCCATCGTGGTGTTCGGCCACCGGCACCACATACTTTGCGCCCGCGCGCTGGAA
>JAYTNY010000304.1:0-3632 GCA_043748055.1 Roseobacter sp. | reverse complement strand
GCCGCGCAGCTTGTCCGTGCCCACTTCGCGGTCTTGGGTCACGCTGGTTTCAATCGCGTTCAGTTGCTCTTTCACCAGCCGGTTCAGCATGGTGATGTGGACTCGCCCAACTGTCTCGCCCTCAGCCGCAATCACTGCCGCCGTCGGGTCAAACACAATCGGTGCGCGAATGGCTTTCTGCTGCTTGGCGTCAATCTCGCGCTGCAAGCGCTGCGCAATCTTCATCAAGCTCTCGGTCTCTTCACTCAGGCGCTCGTCGAACTTGCCGTTCGTCACGTCCATCTGCTGTTGCAGTTTCACTAACTGCTTCAACATCTTGCCGCCCGCGCTGTCTTCCTGTGCACGCACTTTGGCTTCCAACTCGCCGGTGCGCTTCTCGTGGTCATCCTGCAAACGCTTGATGGCCTTCTGGCGAGCGTCCTCATCCACGTAAGTCACCACATACTGCGCAAAATACAGCACGCGATCCAAGTTACGGCGCGTAATATCTAAAAGTGTGCCCAAGAAGCTGGGCACGCGGCGGGTGTACCACACATGGGCAACCGGCGCAGCCAAGTTAATGTGGCCCATGCGCTCGCGGCGCACGCTGGCTTTGGTCACTTCTACGCCGCACTTATCGCAAATAATGCCCTTGTAGCGAATGTTTTTGTATTTGCCGCAGTAGCACTGATAGTCGCGGGTGGGGCCAAAGATAGCTTCATCAAACAAGCCGTCTTTCTCGGCGCGCAAGCGACGGTAGTTGATTGTCTCGGGCTTGGTCACTTCGCCATACGACCACGAGCGAATCTGTTCGGGGGATGCAAGACTGATCCTGAGGGCCTTAAAATCTCGTAGCTCCATTTACACTCCTTGAACTTGAACACGAACCATAAGTTGTGTGATCCCTCCGCTGCAAACGACATCTCAAGGTGCCGACACCATCACAAATGTGTCCGGGCCTGTTCACGAAAACCCTGCCTCGGCAAATGTGCAAAGGCAATAAACGACAAAATGAGCGCGAGAGATTAAATCTCTCGCGCTTTTTGGTCAAAGTTGGGCTTTGTTATTCGTTTGCTGCTATGCAGGTATTGTAGGCAGCTTGGGTTTTGTGTCAATGCCGCATAAAAAGTTGTTAGGCTAAGAATCACCCTTCATCTTCACCAGCTCGTTGCTTCACGCAAGCAAGCTGCCATCGCGCTCATAAAATACCTCGCGGATGTACAAACTGCCATCGTCTTCACGAAAAACTCTCTAGTTCCAAATCATAGGTCGCTCCCTCCAAAGCACGTACGCGCACGAAACTATAATGCCGATAGTTCATTAACGGAGGTGCATGATGACGATTAAAGAGCGGGCGCTCAAACTAATCACCGATTTGCCAGATACGATGACTTGGGATGACTTGATGTATGAAATTTATGTTCATCAGGCAATAGAAGATGGGTTGGCCGATAGCCGTGCTGGGCGAGTGAAAAGCATTGAGGATGTGCGCAAGCAATTTGGGCTGATGCCATGAGACGCGTCTTTTGGACAGAAAAGGCTCTCAGCCATCTTGACGCAATTCACAAATATATTTCTCAGAACTCTCCACGCTACGCGCGTCGTATCGTGGAGAAGTTGCTTAAGCGATCTGAACAAATTGTTTTCTTCCCAAATTCTGGTCGCGTTGTGCCAGAGTATGAACAACCAGACATACGCGAGGTTCTTGAGAGTTCATACCGTCTAATTTATCTCGTTGGCGAAGAACAAATGGATGTGCTTGCCGTTATACATGCGAAACAGCAGCTTGATTTGAATGAAGGAATGTCTGAATCAGATTAGCTTCCGTATACATGATGAGTGAAGTCGAAAAGCTAGTCGTCCTCATCAAATCTGTCGCCAAAAATCTCCTGTGCTTCCTCGTAAGATATTTTGAAACCAATTGTCAATTCATCAGGATTCAAGAGCAAATCGTTAGTCGACTGGTTTTGATCAGCTGATCGTCTTGATCTTCGCAATCGCTGAATGATTCCAACTGTGTGTTTACTCTCCATAGATCCAAGTTTGTTTAATCTCTCCTGAAGAAATTGGCTCTCGTTGCTACTTTCGTTGAGCTTTGACATTGCGAACATTCTCGTAAGGTCATGCAAGAAATAAACGCGCTCATCAAACGATGAGGCATTTTCGGACATTTGTCGTCCAACTGTTTCATCAGAAGTTACTTTCGCAACATGTAATTCATACCCAATCGTATTCAGAAGATTAGTAGAGACCAGTTCATGCAAGAGTCTCTTTTCAGATGCCTGTTCATCCATTAGCCAAAGCAGACTTTTCTCATCTATCACAGTTGGAATTACACCCAATACTCGAAACGCACGTTGCAACTCCAGCGAGAGTAGCCGATACGACGACTCAAAAACAATCTCCGCCACATCCAACCGCCGCGATTCCGAGGTGAGCGCCTTCAACCCTAGTTTGTGCAATTCCTCAAGATAGGCATTTACACTCTTAGTCTCATATTTCTTCAGCAGCCCACCTGCCACATCCAAAGCAATCGGCAAATCTCCTAGGGCGTTAGCCAGCTTGTCAACATCTTCTTCACTCAATCGCGGGCAGATTTTGCGTAGCAACACAATCGAATCCGCACGAGACATGGGCCGCAAGAGCAGTTGGTCTATCGTTTCTAACCTCTGGCGGCTGGTGACGATTGCGACATTCCCAACAGGTGGTAGCAACGGCGCGATGTGTGCGTCATCGCGGGCATCGTCCAGAATCAACACGCACTTTTTGCCGCGCAAGGTGTCGTCGTAAAGCTCCTTGAGTTCTGTGGCATTGCCTGTTAATTCACTGGGCTGGCGGCCAAATTTCGTTAGAACCCATACCATCGCATCCGTACTGGTAACCGGCTCTATGCTATGCGCGCCCAACCTCACCAACAATTGCGCATCAGAAAAGTCATTCGCAAGCTCCATCGCCACAGCCACCGCCAGTGTGGTCTTGCCTAAGCCACCCATCCCCTCAATCCCAGCAATGATGGCCGCATGCCCACCCTGCCGAAGTTTGGTCGCTAATTCTTTTACTTCACTGCGCTCAACATAGTGAATAGGCAGGCTGGGCAGATTATTGGGGGACTTCACTGCTGAAGGAGAAGCCAGAGCAGGTTTCTTTTCAAGAGCATCGTGAGCCAATTCCTGAAGCTGAGGCAATAAGTCACGGCCTTCACACAGCTCCACCAATTTCTGTGCATATCGCAACGGTGACCATTCAGTGTTCAGATGGTTGTTCCGCAAATCCGCAAAGTGCTTAAAGCAAAGCGCGTCCAGCTCAATGACAGTGAAATGTTGAACAAGAAAATCACGAAGTGCGATGCGATCCATACGGGAATTGTAGCGAGTGATTGGCTCCAGCCATCGTCTCTTCATGATCAAAGGGAAAAAAAGCAGGGGCGATGCAGTGCATCGCCCCTACGCCATCGTTTGTTGCAAAGCTAGGTCTAGCGCCTCGTCAGTTTGGCCCCACGCCACAACCGCACCAACACCGCCAGCACCAGCAACTCCAGCGAGATCGCCAGTAACCCCCACGGCAGAATGGGTGCATCGGACTCTGGCACTACCTCTACCACCGTCGCCACTTCATCGCCGGTGATCGGGAACAACTTCGTCGTCGCCGCATCT
>JAYTNY010000303.1:0-5960 GCA_043748055.1 Roseobacter sp. | reverse complement strand
GGAGCATGGCTATGGCATCACGCTGGGCAATTCGTTGCGCCGCGTGTTGCTCAGTTCGCTGCCCGGTGCGGCGGTCACGTCTATGCGGCTGACCGATGTGCACCACGAGTTCTCGGACATTCCGAATGTGCGCGAGGACGTGATGCAGTTGACGTTGAACGTGAAGCAGGTTCGCATGCGGATGAAGGGCGAAGGCCCGATGCGGATGCGCCTGGAAGTTCGCGGTGAGGGCCAAGTGACTGCGGGCGACATCATTACGCCGCCTGAGATTGAGATTGTGAACCCGGAGTTGTATTTGTTCACAACAGATTCGGCGAAGGCGCGGCTGGATATTGAGTTCCAGGTTGAAGCAGGGCGTGGCTATTCACCTGCCGACCAACGCATTAAGTTACCGATTGGTGAGCTGCCGGTGGACGCCATCTACAGCCCAGTCAAACGCGTGAACTACGAAGTGGAACCCGCACGCGTGGGCCAGATGACGAACTATGACCGCCTAGTGATGGAGATTTGGACGGATGGCACGGTGCGCCCGCAAGATGCGCTTTCCGAGGCCGCCAAAATCCTGGTGCAACACCTCAGCTTGATTGCGGGTGTGAGCATTGAGGAAGTGCTGCAAGGGGCCGAGAGCGAGAAGGGCGCAGGCATTCCGCCGGAGATTAGCGACAAGCCGATTGAGGATTTGGAATTGAGCGTGCGCGTTTATAACTCGCTCAAGCGCACCGGCATCTCGACGATTGGAGATTTGCTGGACATGATGGAGAAGAACGGCGGCAACTTGATGAGCTTGCGCAACTTCGGCGAGAAGAGCATGACCGAGTTGAAGGACAAGCTGCGCGGGCGTGGCTTGTTGCCACAAGGCGCAGACGATGCTGATTCTTCTTCTATGGAAGGCGAGCCAATTGAAACGGCTGAGTAAATCAGGTTGAGTTTGAGTTTGGAGTTGAAATGAGACATAAAGTTGCTGGATATAAACTTGGTCGCTCGACGGCGCAGCGCGATTCGCTGCGGCGCAGTTTGGTGACGGAGTTGATTGATCATGGTCGCATCCAGACGACCGAGGCCAAGTGCAAGGCTATTCGTGACCAGGCAGAGAAACTGGTGACGGTGGCGAAGGGCGGCCTAGTGGAAGATGTAGGCAAGCAGTTGCACGCCCGTCGGTTGGTGTCGGGCCGGGTGAACGGCGGCGTGGAGATTGTGCGCAAGATGTTTACCGAGATCGCGCCGCGCTATGTAGATCGCAAGGGTGGTTATACGCGCATTAGCAAACTGGGCCCACGTAAGGGCGACAACGCACAGATGGCAATTATTGAGTGGGTTTGAGTAGGAGGGATTGGGGATTAGAGATTGGAGATTGAGCGAGTTCAATCTCTGATCTCTAATCTCTAATCTCTGGATGAAAGTTAGAGCGACGGTTAGTTACGACGGAACGCAGTTTGGCGGGTTTCAGCGCCAGACGAATGCGCGAAGTGTGCAAGGGGAAATTGAAGCGGCGCTTGAGACCCTAAGTGGCACGCGGGTTGGATTGGTTGGCGCGGGGCGAACGGATGCCGGGGTTCATGCGACAGGGCAGGTGGTGGCTTTTACGCTGGATTGGACGCATGGGCTGGCGGCGCTGACAAAAGCCATCAATGTGAACCTGCCGCAGGATGTGGCGGTGCGCGAACTGGCTGAGTGCGACGAGCGGTTTCACCCCAGGTTTAGTGCAGTGAGCCGCAGATACGAATACACGATTGCGATTTGCGCAGTGCGCAAGCCGATGATGCGGTTGTATGCGTGGCAACTTGAGCATGAACTGGATGTTGCGAAGATGGCTGAGGCAGCGCAGCACTTGATGGGGCAGCACGATTTTGCGGCGTTTGGTAGCGCCACATCAGGTGAGAGTACAGTGCGCGAGATTTACCGCGCTGATTGGGCAGTGATTGGACAAGAGCCGGAGGTGTTGAGGTTTAACATCGAAGCGAATGGTTTCTTGTTTCGGATGGTGCGCCGGATTGTGGCGACATTGGTGCGAGTAGGGCAGGGCAAAATTGGCCCTGATGAGGTACGAGAAATTTTGGTGAGCCGCGAGGGCAATCAGGCAAAAGGTGCTGCGCCAGCGTGTGGACTCAGTTTAGTAAGTGTTAAGTACGGAGATTAGAGATTAGAGATTAGAGATTGAGCCAAAGTCAATCCCTAATCTCTTAATCTCCAATCTCTCCAGAAAAGAGAGACCATGAAGACGAACAAGACTTATGTGGCAAAGGCTGAAGAAGCTCGCGCAGGCCAGAAGTGGTTTGTGGTGGACGCGGAAGGCGTGACTTTAGGCCGCTTGGCGACGAAAATAGCACGCGTGATTATTGGCAAGCACAAACCGATGTACACGCCCAACGTGGATTGCGGCGACTTTGTGATTGTGCTGAACGCAAAGAAGCTGACCGTGACCGGCAACCGCATGACCGAGAAGATGTACTATCGTCACTCGTTGTATGCGGGCGGGTTTAAGGAAGCCCCGCTAGGCGAAGTGCTGGAGAAGAACCCGGAGCGCGTGATTAGACAGGCGGTTTGGGGCATGATCCCGCACAACAAGCTGGCGAAGAAGATGATTAAGAAGCTGAAGGTGTATGGCGGCGCAGAACATGAGCATGCGGCCCAGCATCCGGAGGCATTGGCCCTGTAAAGGTGACCAAAAAGGAAGGCTATGGCAGAGACACAACAGTATTTTGAGGGCGTGGGTCGCCGCAAGGAAGCTACGGCACGAGCGCGTTTGTATACCGGCGGCAGCGGCGCGGTGCTGGTGAACGACAAGCAGCTTGACGTTTATTTTGGCCGCGATGTAGATCGCTTGTCTGTAAATGCACCGTTGGTGCTGACAGGCGCAAATAACCGCTACAACGTGAGCGTGCATGTGAATGGCGGCGGCACCACCGGCCAAGCCATTGCGGCACGCATGGCAATTTCACGCGCGCTGGAAGTATCGGATGCCGAATTGCGCCAACAACTCAAGGATGCTGGGTATCTCTCGCGCGATGCGCGGGCCAAGGAGCGCAAGAAGCCAGGCTTGAAGCGCGCGCGCAAAGGCCCAACTTACACCAAACGCTAGACCGGTTTTGGGTCTTGTGAGTCTCGAATTTGAAAGGACGCTGCATGTTTTGTGCAGCGTCCTTTTTGCGTTTTCGGATAGCCTGCGCAAGCGGGCTTTTTTGCTGGGTATGCCCGATGACTGAAGTCGCGGCTATACAAAACGAAGTCGCCCTGCGGCGGCTATGACACACCATAGCGGTAACCTTTTCGTCTTGAATTGGGACTTCTTTGTAGAGGGCCTTCTTAACAAAGAATAGATTGGTGAAGTTCTACTGAGGAGATTCGCAAGTGGACGAACTGCGGACACAGGTGGTTGCCGCGCAACACGGTGATGCCGAGGCATTTGGCGAAATTGTGGAGCGCTTTCGAGCGATGGCGGTTGCCACCGGCTATGCCATGCTGGGCGATGTACATCTGGCGCAGGACGCGGCACAAGATGCGTTTATCGAGGCGTATTTATCTCTTCATGCGTTGCGCGAACCGGCGGCGTTTCCCGGTTGGTTTCGGCGCATCGTTCACAAAAATGCAGACCGGCAGTTGCGCAAGCATGCCCGCGAGTGGCCGCTGGATGCGTTTGGTGATGTGGGTGATTCGGCGATGCCGAATCTACGATGGCGCTGTTAAATGCGAACGTGCCAGTTCACGTCAAAGACAAGGGAGGGCGCACAGCGTTGGATTGGGCCATCCTCAAAAGACATGCACGCATTGCCGATGTGTTACGCGCGAAGGGTGCTATCTCAAAAGTGCAAGCGAATGCGCCTATTGTGCCTAATCGTGGTTTGCTCATTCTTGAGACGGGTATCAAGATTGTGGACTTCTGCGCGCCGCTGAAGCGCGGGGCGGCCAACGCTATCTTTACGCCCAAGAGTGGTGTGGGCAAGGTCGTGTTCATCGAGAACGTGATGCAGATCATGGCTGAGAACTACGGCGGGCACTCAATCTTCTTCGGTGTAGAGCAGGGTGATTACAACTTGCGCGACATGGCGTTGCAATTTCATGAGGCGGGGTTGACTGATGCGGTGACGTTGATTTTTGCGCAACCAGGTGACACAGGCTCATTCAAGCGTGCTATCGAAGAAAGCATTGCTGCGGCTAAAGTGCGCCAGGGCGAGATGTTGATTTTTGCGGATGTGGCGTTTGCAGAACAAGGTTTGCAGATGCAACTCGAAAACGTCCTCAGCAAAAACGCGACCCTGATTTGGTACGGCGACCACACGGCTGGCGCAGAGCCAGACAACTTTGCCTCGTTGAATGCGTTGGTTACGTTTGAGTTGTGGCGCGCATATCAAGGCTTTTGGCCGACGATTGACCCGCTGCACTCTCGATCAACTTTGGTGATAGATGAGCGACATGCGCGGCTGTTGATGCAGGTGCGACGGTTGTTGCGGCGCTTTGAGGACTTGCGCACGGTTGTGGAGAAAGACCCACGCGGCATGGATGCTCTGGGCACAGACGATGACCGGCGCGATGTAGACCGCGCCCGTAAGCTGCACGCCTTCTTCTCACAGCCGTTTGCGGTGGCCGAGATGTATACGAACTTGCTGGGCGAATATGTGCCACTGACCGACACGTTGGACGGGGTTGAGGCGATTCTGGCGGGCAAGGCCGATGATGTGGCAGAGGAGAAATTGCGGTTTATTGGGGGGATGGATCGGTATTTTCGGCGGTAGTTAGTTGGGCCAGCGCCTAAAGTGCTCTCGGCTTCCGAGCCGCAGCGCTTTAGGCGCTACCGTCTCGTAGTCGTGTTGATTGCGTTGTGCTGTGCGCACATGCGCGTGCTACAGTCCCCTAATGTCCCGCCGTGTTCGCCTCAAAAAAAATTTGCTGATTGGCCTCGCTGTGCTCATCGCACTGCCGCTCATCGCCTTCGCTATCCTCTGGCTTACGCTGCCCAGCATTGGCGACCTGCACGCCCGCGCACAAACCCCCAGCACGCGCATTCTGGATCGCAATGGCCGCCTGCTCTACGAGATTGCCGACCCGCGCACCGGCCACAACACCCCGCTGGCGCTGGGCCAAATCACGCAGACTTGCCAGCAAGCCACGATTGCCGTTGAGGATGCTAATTTTTATACCAACCCCGGCGTAGACATAGTAGGCATTGCGCGGGCATTGTGGATTAACGTGCGCGGCGGCGAGGCGTTGGCGGGTGGCAGCACGATTACCCAACAGTTGGCGCGCATGCTGTTGCTGGATGCAGAAGAGCGCCAGCAACGCACCCTGTTACGCAAGGCCCGCGAGAGCCTGCTGGCCTGGCAGATGACGCGGCGCTACAGCAAAGACGAAATCCTCGCGCTTTACCTCAACGAGATTTATTACGGCAATGTGGCTTATGGCATCGAGGCCGCCGCACGCGCCTACTTTGGCAAGAGTGCTCGCGAGTTAGATTTAGCCGAGTGCGCCCTGCTGTCGGGCTTGCCCCAATCGCCTGCTGCCTACGACCCCTATAACGACCCTGACCTGGCCAAGAAGCGCCAAGCCATTGTGCTAGACCTCATGGTGCGCAATCGATTTATTAGCGAGGAACAGGGGATTGTGGCGCGGCGGGCTAGGTTGGGTTATGCGCCCGCGCCCTACACCATTCGTGCACCGCATTTTGTGAATTATGTGCGCCGCTGGCTGGAAGAACAGCTTGGCGATGAGCGTGTGGTGCGCGGCGGTCTCATCGTGACGACGACGCTGGACCTGAGTTTGAACGATGCCGCCACCGCAATCATGCGCGAGCGGTTGGCCCAACTGCGTGAGCCCAACGACGGCCAGCCCGCACCCGCCCACAATGCCAACAACGCCGCCCTCGTCGCCATCAACCCCCAGACCGGCGAGATTTTGACGATGGTGGGCAGCCCAAATTATTTTGATGGCAAAGTCAGCGGTGCAGTGAACGCCGCTACATCGCTGCG
>JAYTNY010000302.1:0-10593 GCA_043748055.1 Roseobacter sp. | reverse complement strand
TGACCAACACGTCAGCAAACGCTATACTTTTGGGGGCGGTCTTCTGTGTTTGGTGATTCATGCATAGAAGTTTCGCCCATTTTTTCACACAAGACGTATTGAATAATTTTGCTGGAAATCCGTCTTGTCAACTACACGCATTATGTGATCTCCTTAATGTGCAAAGCTAGTCACTGATTTACGCAAGAAAGACTGCCGCACCGCACCCCAACTGCAATCCACCCATGCCCGTGCAAACCGAGCAAGACCTAATCGAAGTCATCCAAAAGCATCAAACCGCATTGCGCCAGTTGGGCATCAAGCGGCTGGGCTTGTTTAGTTCGTTTGTGCGTGGCGAGCAACGCAGCGACAGCGATGTGGACTTGCTAGTGGAGTTTGAGCCTGCGCTAAAGACCTTCCGCAACTTTATGAAGGCAGCCTTTTTGCTGGAAGATGAGACCGGGCGACGCATCGAACTGCTTACCCCAGAATCGCTTAGTCCCTACATTGGCCCGCATATCCTCAAGGAAGTGGAATATGTCCCTTTCACAAACCAGTTGTTCTGAAAATAAAACACCCTCGCCTCAAATTGAGGCGAGGGTGTTTTAGTAAGCACTGTGCTTGCTCAAATATGAATCGCCAACCCCTCAATCCCCTCGGCCACCTCACCCAACACCTCACTCAGCGTGGGATGCGCATGCACGCTGTGCATGATCTGCTCGGCGGTCATCTCCTGGTTCTTAGCCAGCACATACTCCGGTAATAGCTCGGTGACGTTTGGGCCGATGAGATGCACGCCCAGGATCTCGCCATACTTGGCATCGGCCACCACTTTGATGAAGCCGTTGTAATCGTTGAGCGCGACGGCCTTGCCATTGGCCTGGAACGGGAATTTGCTGGCCTTCACGCTATAGCCCTTCTCTTTGGCCTGCACTTCGGTTAGGCCCATGCTGGCAACCTGCGGACTCGTATACGTGCAGCGTGGTATAGCGTCGTAGTTCAGCTTGTTGAGGTGGCCTTTGAACTTGCCCTCGGCCACGCCGATGGCCTCGGCGGCAATGATGCCTTGCGCGCTGGCGACGTGGGCCAACGCCAGCTTGCCGTTAATATCGCCAATAGCGTAAATATTCGGCACGTTGGTCTTCAACGCGTCATCTACTAAAACCAGGCCACGCTCGTTTAGCTTCACACCCACTTTGTCTAAGCCGATTTGGTCTGTAAGCGGCGCAACACCCACCGACTGCAACACGATGTCGGCCTTCATCGCTTGCACCTGCCCGTTCACATTCACGTTGACAGTCACGCCATCCGCCTCAACTGTTGCGCCCTCAACCTTTACCCCAGCCAATGTTTTGATGCCCTTCTTGTTAAACGTCTTGGCCATCTCGGCGCTCACTTCTTCATCTTCCAGCGGCAAAATTCTCGGCAGCACTTCTAGCACAGTCACTTGTGCGCCATATGCGCTTAGCACTGTCGCAAATTCCATGCCGATTGCGCCGCTACCGACCACAATCATGCTCTTGGGTGCGGTTTGCAGTTCGAGCAATTGGCGATAGGTAAACACGCGTTTCCCATCTACCGGCAAGAATGGCAGCGTGCGCGGCTTGGCCCCCGTCGCCACAATAATGTATTTGGCATTGATGGTTTCCTCACCACTCTTGGTCTGCACCTTGAGGCTTGTGGCTGAAGTGAGTTCGCCTGTGCCATTGAAGACGGTAATACCATTCTTCTTCATCAAGAACTCACCGCCTTTGCTCATGCGGTTGCTCACTTCACGGCTGCGTTTTTGGGCCACGCTGTAGTCCAGCTTCAGGTTATCGAAGCTGAAGCCATACACGTTGCCCTCGTGCAAATGCTCCACCACCTCGGCGTTGTGCAGCAGCGCCTTGGTGGGAATGCAGCCCCAGTTGACGCAAATGCCACCGATCTTGTCGCGCTCGATGACGCAAACCTTAAAGCCCAACTGTGCCGCCCGAATTGCCGCCACATAGCCGCCGGGGCCGCCGCCCAGCACGGCCACATCAAAAGTGTGTGTTGCCATTTATTTGTCTTATCCTTGTTTGAATGGGCAACATTGTACGTACACGGATGTGGGGATCATTTTTTATTAAAACAACTCTCTCGCAAAAAACTTGAACGGTTTTCAGGTACACGCAACTTGGTACGCGGTCAGACCTGACAGGTGGCGCAGGTAGAAAGTAATTGATTTAGAACGTGACTGCGCCACCTGTCAGGTCTTTCACGACTCAATGAATCGCCCCTTGCAACTGCAATTCTTCGGCGAAGTGGCAGGCCACCATGCTCTCGCCCACTTTGCGCAGGGCGGGGGTCTCGCTCTTGCAGCGGTCTTTGGCAAAGCGGCAGCGCGGGTGAAAGTAGCAACCGCTGGGTGGGTTGGATGGATCGGCTACTTCGCCTTCTAATCGCACACGCGCGCCGGTGCTGCGTTGGCGTGGGTTTTGAATGGGCACCGACGACATGAGCGCCTCGGTATAGGGATGCTTGGGCGCGGTGAACAACGCATTCACCGGCGCAATCTCGGCCACCTTGCCCACATACATCACCACCACGCGGTCGCAGATATAGCGCACCACGCTTAAATCATGCGAGACGAACAGATAGGTGAGGTTTAACTCTTTGCGCAAGGTCTCTAGTAAGTTAAGCACCTGCGCCCGAATCGAGACATCCAGCGCACTCACGGCTTCATCACAGACAACGAGCTTTGGGTTGGTAACCAGCGCGCGGGCGATGACGATGCGTTGGCGTTCGCCGCCGCTAAAGGCATGCGGGTAACGCCGGATGTATTCTGGGCGCAGGCCCACGCGCACCAGCGCATCTTTTACGCGCTCTTCCATCTCGCCCTGCTTCAAGTCGGTCAGGTTGCGCAATGGTTCGCCCACGTTGTCGAATACAGGGGCACGCGGGTTGAGCGATGAGTAGGGGTCTTGGAAGATCATGCGCACATCGCGCCGATAGGGCTTGAGTTGGTCTTGCGGCAGCGTGGCTAAATCTACGGGCGACGCGGGGTTGCCGTAATACATCACCTGGCCGCCGGTGGGGGTGTAGGCGCGCACAATGCTGCGGCCTACCGTGGTTTTGCCGCAGCCGCTTTCGCCTACCAGGCCCAGCGTCTCGCCGCGACCCACGTCGAAGCTCACCTCGTCAACCGCTTTGACATAGCCCTTGATGCCACCAAAGATGCCTTTGGTGATGGGGAAGTGCATCTTTAAGTTGCGGACGCTGAGGAGGGTGTTGGGGGCAGATTGAGTTGGAGTTGAAGTTGAGAGAGTTCCGTTTTGCATATTGACTCAATTGATAAAGCAGGGCGCATACTCATCCGTTTATCCGTTCTAATCCGTTGACGCCTTCTTCATACAACAAACACCGCACTTTGTGGTTTGGCCCAACGTTAATTAGCGATGGTTCGGTGGTGCGGCATACGTCTTTTACAAAGACGCAGCGGGTGTTGAAGGTGCAACCGCTGGGCCGCCGAAACGGGTTGGGCACCATGCCTTGAATGGGGGCCAATGGCTCACGCTGGGCCGTGATCTTGGGCACGGATGTGAGCAGCGCCTGCGTATACGGGTGCTGAGGATTATTGAACAGCGTGTCGGCATCGGTGTTCTCCACCACCCGGCCCAAGTACATGACGGCCACTTCGTCCGCAATCTCGGCAACAACACCGAGGTCGTGCGTGATGAACATGATTGCCATGCCATATTCGTCTTGCAGGTCGCGCATCAAATCCAAAATCTGGGCTTGTGTCGTCACGTCTAAGGCCGTCGTTGGCTCGTCGGCAATCAGCAAGCTGGGGTTGCACGAGAGCGCCATTGCAATCATGGCGCGTTGGCGCATGCCGCCGCTGAGGCGAAAGGCATATTCATCCACCAGCCGTTCGGGGCGGGGAATGCGCACCTTGCGCAACATCTCGATGGCACGATTCCTGGCCTCTTGCTTCGAGACCTTTTGGTGCAGGACGATGCTCTCTTCGATCTGGTTGCCAATCGTGTGCAACGCGCTCAGGCTGGTCATCGGCTCTTGAAAGATCATCGCCATCTCGGCCCCACGGATGCTGCGAATCTCTTTGCCCTTCGCATCCAGTTGCGCCAGGTCGGTTACTTTGCCATCTTCGCCATGCAGCAAAATTTGCCCGCTCACAATGCGCCCAGGTTTCTGCACAATGCGCATGGCCGCCAGCGACATCACGCTTTTGCCGCAGCCACTTTCGCCCACAATGCACAAGGTTTGGCCGCGCCGCACGGTCAGGTCAACGCCATCCGCTGCCTTCACAATGCCTTCATCGGTGAAGAAGTGGACGCGCAGGTCTTTGAATTCGAGGAGGGGTGAGTTCATGTGATTGGGGATTGGGGATTGGGGATTGGGGATTGGGGATTAAGTCGTCAGTCACCAATCCCTAATCCCCATTCACTTCCTAGTTCGCATATGGGTCCGCCGCATCTCGCAAACCGTTGCCCAGAAAGTTCATGGCCAACACGAAGATGACGACGGCGATGGACACCGGCCACAGCAGCCAGGGGTAATTCACGACGGTGGCGATCTCTTGCGCCTCGCGCAGCATCACGCCCCAACTGACGACGGGCGGGCGCAGGCCCACACCTAGAAAGCTCAGCGCAGTCTCATTCAAAATCATGTAAGGAATAGCAATGGTGATGGACGCGATGATGTGGCTGAGGAACGAGGGAATCATGTGCTTGGTGATGAGGCGAATGCGACTGGCCCCGTCTAGTTTGGCCGCCAACACAAAGTCATCTTCACGCAGCGAGAGGAAGCGACCCCGCACCACGCGCGCCATCCCCGTCCAACCCAACAGCGCCAAAATAATCGTGATCAGAATGTAGACCTGCACAATGGGCGTGCCCACCGGCACTACTGCCGCCAATGCCAGCATGATGGGCACATTCGGGATGGAGTTGATGATCTCGATGATGCGCTGAATGACGGTATCCACCGCACCGCCCACCAAGCCAGATAGGCCGCCGATGATGACACCCAGCACCAACGATAACGCCACGCCGACCAACCCCACCGTGAGTGAAATGCGCGCGGCGTGAATGACGCGGCTCAGCACATCGCGGCCAGTCTTATCAGCGCCCATCAAGTAAAACGGGTCTTTGGAATTCTTGGGGCCAAACACATGCGTGTCGCCCGGAATAAAGCCCAACATTTTGTAAGGCTCACCTTTCACAAAAAAGCCAATGGGGATGCGCTTGCTGTAATCAATGGCCCAAGTTTTTTTGAGGGAGATTTTGTCGCGGTCAAACCGCAGGCCATACACAAACGGGTTCCACGCGCCATCCAAAGAGAAGATGAGCGGCTGGGGTGGCGCATACGTGTATTGCGCGTTAAAGCCCAATGGGTCTTTGGGCGCAAAAAACTCGGCAAAGACCGCCATCAAATAAAACACGATGACGACCACGCCGCCGACGATGGCCAGCTTGTCTTTGCGGAACTTCCACCACATCAGCTTCCATTGCGAGGCCGCCTCGGTGCTGCGCGAAGCCTCGGCCACTTCGGCTGTGTTGGTGGGGGAGAGTTGGGGGGCGAGTGTTGCCATTTTGGTGATTAGGGATTAGGGATTGGGGATTGGGGAGTCACAAATCACCAATCCCTAATCCCCATTCACTCTGAAACTACGCTAACCGAATCCTTGGGTCTAGCCACGCCAGCATCAAGTCCGAGATGAACGTGCCGACGACGGTGAGCGCGCTGAGGACGAGGATGAAACCAGCAGCCACGTATTGGTCTTGCTGAATCAGCGCTTGATACATTTGCGAACCCGCTGTGGGCAAGTTAAGCACGATGGAGATGATGACGTTGCCCGACACGAGCGCCGGCAGCAACCAGCCGATGGTGCTGATGAACGGGTTCAGCGCATGCCGCACCGGATACTTCCACAACAGCTTGCCCTCGGACAAACCTTTGGAGCGGGCAGTATTCACATACGGCTTGTTCAACTCGTCCAACAAGTTGGCGCGCATAGTTTGGGTCAGGCCACCAATGCCGGTCATGGCGGCCAGCAAGGCCGGAACCCACAGATGCTTCAGCAAATCCACGAACTTGTCTGTGCTCCAGGGCGCATCGGCAAACTCTGGCGAGAACAGGCCAATGGTCGCTTTGCCAAACGTCACGTAGGTGAAATACAGCAGGATGATGGCCAACACAAAGCTGGGCACGGCCAACCCAAAGAAGCCGATAAAGCCTGCGCCGTAATCAAACACGGAATACTTTTTCACCGCCGCATAAATGCCCAGGGGCAGCGCAATGGCCCAGGTCAGCAAAAACGATCCCAGCACCATTGCCACCGTCATGGGCATGCGCTCTTTAATAATCTCGCCTGCGTCGCGCTTTAAGAAGAACGAGTAGCCATATTCACCCTTGAAAATAATGTTGCTGATCCACTTCACATACTGCACCGGCATGGGCTGGTCAAAGCCATAGGTCTCGCGCAGGCGGCGTTCGGCCTCCGGGTCACTCTTGCCCGATAGCTGGCGCGTGCGGTTGATCATGTCGGTGATGTAATCCCCCGGCGGCAACTGAATCACCGCAAACGAGATCATCGAAATAGCCACCACCGCAAAGATGGCATACAGGAAACGACGCAGGATGAATTTCCACATAGTGAAGAAGGATAAAGGGATGAGGAGATGAGGAGATGATGGGGTGGATGCGTGAGTGTGTTACTACTCATCCGTGCATCTCCTCATCCCTTTATCCCATCATCTCCTCAATCTGTTACGCCGCCAAAAACCACTGCTCTGGTCGCAGAATCTTGTGCGTGCCGGGGAGCCAGCCATCCAACAAGTTTTCTGGCAGGCCTTGCAATGCCTTGCTGGTGGGTTGGTAGCCCAGGCCGGGGCGCGAGATGCCGATGGTCCAGAACGCCTCAGCCGAGGCATCCAGCACCTTCTTCATCGCCGCAATCTGGCCGTCGGTCGAGATCTGCGCAGTGGCATCTTCCCAAGCCTTACGCATACCCACGAGCTTCTCATCCATCACCATCGCGCTGCCATTTTCAGTGCGCGTCTTTAGCTCGGCTTCATTGGTCTCCACTTCCAGGAAGTTGCGCCAACCCAGGCCAAACATGCCCCAGAAGTCGCCGGGGATGTGCCAGCGCGGGTCAATGATGGCACTCAAACCTGCGCCGCCCTCGCCGCCGTGGAAGATGAACAGATCAACATCGTTGGTCTTGCGGCGTTCATCTAGAACTTGTGTGGCAATCACGTCAAGTTTCACCTCAACACCCACATCCTTCCAGTAGCCCACAATTAGTTCAGCCGCCTGCGCCCAGGCCTTGGCATCGCCACCGGTGTAGTTGGCATCCAGCACCGTCCAAATAATGCTCAGGCGCTTGCCATCCTTGCCGGTGCGCATGCCATCCGCATCCTTCTTGGGCAGCATTTTGTCCAGCATTTCGTTGGACTTGGCGGTGTCGTACTCCAGGAATTGGTTCGCCAGCGTCTCGTTATACAGCGACGAATTCTCCAGCGGGCCAACCTGGGCTGGCTTGCCCTGACCCTTGAACACGATTTCGATAATCTCGGGCCGATTAATGGCATACGACAGCGCCACGCGGAAATCCTTGTTGGTAAAAATTTCGCGCAGGGCCTCGTTCTTGCTGGTCTGGTTAAAGTGAATAGAGATGGTGTTGCCGCCATCCGGCTGGCGCGGGATGATGCTGATGGGCTTGCCGCCCTTGTTGGCATCAAAGTACACCTCGCGGTTGCCCTCGCCCGGGTCTTTGATGAAGTCCAGGTCGCCGTTCAACATCGCCAGGGTGCGCGTCTCGCCGTCCTGGAAAGCCGTCACTTTGACGCTGTCCATAAACGGCAACTGGTTGCCCTTGTCATCCACTTTCCAGTAATACGGGTTGCGCTCGAACAGCGCGGTGGTGCCTGCGCCCAACGGCTGCTTCACCACCCACGGGCCAAGCGATGGGTATTCCGGCACATCCATAAACCGATCCGGGTTGCCCCAGTTGTCCGGCCCCTTCTTAAAGAACAAACCCGTCCAATCCTTCAGGCTGTTGTCCTCTTTCACCAGGTCGTCCACTTTGTCGTTATACGTCTTGTGAAACTGCTGCAAGTAGTGCTTGGGGTATTGGGCAAACTGCCGCCCGCCCCACGTTGCCAACTGCAACAGCAGCGTGCCATACGGGTTCGGGAAAGTCAGTTGAATCTTGTAGGGGTCAATCACCTCGGCCTTAAAGCCTTCTTTCTGGTTGCTGGGCAACCAGTCTGCGCCGGGGCCACCGGGGCTGAGTTCTTTGTTTAGCAACACGTCATTCAAGTAGAACGAAATATCGTCGGCGGTAAACGGCTCGCCGTCGCTCCACTTCATGCCTTTGCGCAGGTTAAACGTGTAGGTCTTGCCGTCTGTGCTCACGGCCACGCTCTCGGCAATGCTGGGTTCCACGTCGCTAAAGTCGGGCTTCCACTGCACAATGTTTTCCCACTGGAAGGTGTACAAACCACCACCCCAGGTAACGCTGCCGCCGACCACGCCCTGGCGCAACTCGCCGCCATATTTGCCTTCGCTCACCAGTGGCTTCACCACCTGTGGGTTCTCCGGCAGGCGCTCATCCACTTTGGGCAGCTTGCCGGTGGCCACCAGCTCGGCCAGCTTGGGCGATTCGTTGAACTTGCCGGTTGGGGCTGCTGCGGCTGCGGCTGGGGCTTTGGTCGCCTCGGCAGCGGCGGGTGCGGCGGTAGGCTCTGGGGCTTTGGTGGCTTCTACTGCCGCAGGTGCAGCGGGCGCTGCTGGGGCGGCAGGGGCTGGCGGGGCTGTGCTGGATGCGCAGGCGGCCAGGCCAATTGCGCCAGCACCGATCAAGGTCGTCCTCAAAAACTTACGACGGGAAATAGACTTGCTCATATTTTTTTATCCTCCTGGACAAACGTTTGGGGTCTCACTTTAAGTTTGAATTGTGTTTTGCGCGAATCAATAAATCTCCAATCTCTAATCTCTCTTCTCTAATCACCTCCTCTTATTCACCACGCGCGGCGCTGCCACCGATTCACGTTCAATCAAACGCGTAGAAACCGTCACCGCCAGCCGAGGCCGATCCGGTTGTTGCACGCGCTCCACCAACTGCTGCACGCCCAGCTTGCCCAGCCAGGTTTTGTGAACCTGCACCGTCGTCAGCGCAGGCTTCACCTCACGGGCCAGGTCAACGTCATCAAACCCAATCACCGAAAGATCGCGCGGCACGCGCAAGCCCAAGCCGTGGGCGGCATCCAGCACGCCAAACGCGCAGTCATCGTTGCAGGCAAAAACAGCAGTGATGTGGGGTGCGCGCTTCAAAAGCGCCTGCGTGGCCTTGTAGCTTTCTTCGCGGTGCAGCACGTTGTCTTCAACATAGTTGTGTGCAATACCGTGTTGGGTCAAAGCACGAAAGTAACCCGCACGCCGCTCCAAAACATCGGGCGAGGAAGCCGGGTTCGAGCCGATCAGCCCAATATGGTTGTGGCCGTGTTGAATCAAGTACCGCACAGCCTCGAACGCGCCGCCCACATTGTCAATCTCCACGCTATCGAACGAAAAATCGGGCGCATAGCTATCCACCAGCACAATGGGCTTGTTCAGCTTGCGCTTAATATCGCCCGCCATCTTCTCAATCGAGGTGCCGATCAGAATCAATCCATCAATGCGCCGTTCGCTCACCATACGCGGCCAAGTTAGGGGGTGGTTGCTTTGGTCTACTTCAATGTTGGCATACATCAACCCCAGATTGCGCGCACGGCATTCGCTTTCTACACCCGCCTGCACATGCGAAAAAAACGGGTTGATGTCCACCGGTATGCCCCGGTCGTGTTTGGTGAGCAACCCAATAACGGAGAGTTGTGACGAGGATGAACGCGCATGCCCGTTGCCGTTGCGTTCGTAAGCGCGGGCGCGGTAGCCCAGGGTCTTTGCCGCATCCAACACACGGTCACGCGTCTCAATCAACACGCTGCCGTGCTGGTTCAGGGCCTGCGAAGCAGTTCCCAGTGAAACGCCAGCCAGTTTGGCGACATCGCGCAATGTGCTTTGAGTCGGCATACAAAACTTGGTATCCAGATTCGTCGTTAGTTCTATTGGTTCTATATGGTTCTATTGAACTTCACAATGAACTTTGGGGATTGTTCAATGAACTTTCAAAAGTATGTAAGCGGCGCAAATAATTGTCAAATGAATCGCCGCCTATAATTCGGGCAGTTACTTGGGGATGACAGGCTTCGACGGAACGAGTCAGCTTCGGGTGGCGAGCCGAGTGGCGTCCCTCGTTAAAAGGCGCACAGCACTTTAAGTGCCAAGGTCAACTGGAACACCGTTCCGATGGCTGCCTAATCGCAGTCATTAGACGGTCTGGCTTTTAATGGTCAGCGCTGCCCAACCCCTCGCATCGGTGGGGGTTGGGACAGCGTCATAATGCCGATGGGTGCTTCGCTGATTCTCATACGCGGGTGAGCACTGGCTGACAGCCGAACCATGAGATGGCCTGCCGTTTACTTTGTTGATGGAGCTGCGGCGGGCGAGATTCAAACACCAACTACGCTCGTAGTCACTTGCGGTTATCTCGCTTCGGACCCGGGTTCGATTCCCGGCATCTCCACT
>JAYTNY010000301.1:0-2033 GCA_043748055.1 Roseobacter sp. | reverse complement strand
GCTGCCACGCTTGTTGCCGCTGACGCAATGCGCCGACGATGCGCGTTGTACTCGCTGCTTCGTCTGGCTCGATCAAGTCATCGCCGCCAACATCGGCACGCTGTTCTCCGGGGTGAATGTCAAAGCGACTTATGCCTTTCGCATCACCCGCGACACCGACATCGAAATTCAAGTAGATGAGGCCGACGATTTGCTGATGACTATCGAGCGCCAGGTGCAAGACCGGCGCTTTGGCAGCGTGGTGCGTCTGGAGATTGCCGATGCCATGCCCGATGCTGTGCGCGACATCTTGCTCAAAAACCTGAGCTTGGAAATAGCCGATGTGACCCGCGTGCGCGGCCCATTGGACTTAAGCAGCTTGATGGAGTTGATGCGCCTGCCCTACCCAGAATTAAAAGATGCGCCGTTGCAACCACGTGTGCCGGGCATTCTAAAAAGCGGGGCAGACAGTATTTTTGAGCGCATCAAGAAGCGCGATATTTGGCTGCATCATCCCTACGATTCGTTCACGCCAGTTGTGGACTTTATTCGCGCCGCCGCCAACGACAAAGACGTACTCGCCATCAAGCAAACCCTCTACCGGGTCGGCAAAGATTCACCCATCGTCAAAGCCTTAATCGAAGCTGCGCAAAACGGCAAGCAAGTGGCGGCTATGGTGGAGCTAAAAGCGCGCTTTGACGAAGAGAATAATATTCTGTGGGCGCGTGCGTTGGAAGATGTGGGCGCGCATGTCGTCTACGGTCTGCCCGACATCAAAGTGCATTGCAAGGTGGCGCTGGTTGTGCGCAAAGAAGAAGATGGCATCCGCCGTTACGTTCACCTCAGCACCGGCAACTACAACGCCAGCACCGCCAAAATTTACACCGACCTGGGCCTGTTCACCTGCCGCGAGGAGTTGGGCGAAGACGCGACCGACTTATTCAATTACCTTACCGGCTTCTCCAATCAAGAAAAATTTCAGCGTCTGCTGGTTGCGCCCATCTCGTTGCGCACAGGGCTGGCGCAATTGATTGAGCGCGAGATTGAGCACCATGTGCAACACGGCGGCGGCCACATTATTTTTAAGATGAATGCGCTGGTAGACCCGGAGATGGTGCAATTGTTGTATCGCGCCTCGCAAGTAGGCGTGAAAATAGATTTAATCATTCGCGGCATTTGCTGCCTGCGCCCCGGCGTGCCAAATCTCAGCGAGAGCGTGCGCGTCATCAGCATCGTGGGTCGCTTTCTGGAGCACAGCCGCATCTACTGGTTTCGCAACGGCGGGGGTGAGGGCGAAGACGAGCTCTACATCGGCAGCGCCGATTTGATGCAGCGCAACCTTGACCGCCGCGTCGAGACCGTCTTCCCCGTGCAAGATGCCACGATACGAAACCACATCCGCGAAGAAGTGCTGGAGCTGCAACTGAAGGACAACGTGAAAGCCCGCGAACTGCGCGCCGATGGCCGCTACGAACACCTGATGCGCCAAGCGAACGAATTGGTGATGGATAGTCAGATGGAGTTGCTGAGGGGAAGGTAGTGGGGCGAGTGGGACTCGAACCCACACGCTGATTTCTCAACAGAAGATTTTAAGTCTCCGGCGGCTGCCATTTCGCCATCGCCCCAGCAAAGTGATTGGTAATTAGGGATTGGTGAGTTGTGATTGCGATGCTCTAATTACAGTCAAAATTTTACCTGAGATTGCCTTCAATATTTGGTGCGTGGTATCATTTCATTACAACTTAATCAGGGTAAATTACTAATCACCAATTACTAATTACTCTCTAGCCCGGAAGGGTGGCCGAGCGGTTTAAGGCGACAGTCTTGAAAACTGTTGTGGGGTTTATCTTCACCGTGAGTTCGAATCTCACCCCTTCCGCTCGCAAATGACGAATTACAAGCGCCGAGCGTCGAACGATCATTCGCAGCTCGACATTCGTCATTCGCCCTTACTTTTGGGGAGGTGCCGGAGTGGACGATCGGAGCCGCCTGCTAAGCGGTTGTTCGGGTAAAACTGGACCCAGGGTTCGAATCCCTGCTTCCCCGCTCCAAAA
>JAYTNY010000300.1:0-4941 GCA_043748055.1 Roseobacter sp. | reverse complement strand
CGACCCAGAAGAGAAGACGACGCATGGTTAGGGACTGGTGATTGGTGATTGGTGATTGGTGATTGGTGATTCACCAATTCCTAATCCCTAATCACCCATAACTAGGGCTTTGCCACCCCAGCCGCCTGCGTGTTGGCCTTTGCCAAACGCGGCCATTGCGACGAGTAGAACGAGAGGTAATCGGCTACGCGGGCGGCCCAGGTGGCATCGTCGTGCGGGCCTTGCCCAAAGCTAAGTTGGTAGGGCACTTGAATCTTGTCCAGGTCAGCCGCCAACTTCTTGGCATCTTTCTGCGCCCAATCGGTGCTACCTGCGTCAATCCAGATGCGAATTGTGCTGACATCAGTTACGGTCTTCGCCATGCTTAACATGGTGAAGTTGGCACCCGCGCCAATCAACTTATCGGTAATCGAGGGGCTGTGCGCGCCCATTACGCTGAACTTATCGGGGTTGGCAAAGGCCACTTGGATAGACCAGTAGCCGCCACGAGAGATGCCGCCGATGGCGCGGCCTTCGCGCTGCGCCCAGGTGCTGAACTTGCCATCCACAAACGGCACCAACTCGTTTACCAAAAAGCCTTCGTATGAAGTCGGCCCTTTCCACGACCAGGTATACGGGTTGCGCCCATACTGCCCATTGGCAGGCATCACAATGATGAACGGCGGAATCATGCCCAGGCTCATCTGCATGTTGGCGATGCGCGTCACGCCAATGTCGATCCAGCCGCCAATCTCGTGGTTGTTGCCTTGCAGCAAATACAGGGTGGGGTACTTAAACCGGTCGGGGCGGTAGCATGGTGGCAAATACACATTCATCGCCATCGGCCCACCCACCACTTTGCTTTGCAAGGTCTCGGTTACTACTTGGCCGATTGGGTTGGGACAGGCATCGCTGGTCGGCAAGGCCAGCAGTTGCGCCATCTGCGCATCTGCGGTGGCGAGGGCCGGGATGGGTGTGGTGGTGGGCAACACCCGCTTCTTCAGTTTGGCTGGCGGCTTGGTTGCAATTGCCGTTGGCAACGTCGCTTGTGCCGCCTGAGAAGGTTGTGTCGGAGCCAACGCCAACACATCCGCCATCACCCCGCGCGGCGATGACGTGCGCGCGATGATAAACACCGCATCCAGCAGCAACAGCCCCACCAAACCTGCCGATGCAACTGGCAACGCCCGTGGCGCATTGCGCACCCGCTCAAATAAACCCGCGCCTGCGTGCAGCAGGCGGGCAGAAATGTTTTTTAATAACGACATATTTTTGAAGAGTGAATGGTGATTAGGGATTTGAGTCAATCACCAATCCCTAATCACCATTCACTCTTTCTTTCCACCGCTTACTCAACGCCCGCGCCTGCATTTCGGCCCTAAACGAGCTGCGCACTAGCGGGCCACTTTCCACCCACTTAAAGCCCATCTCGAGGCCCATTTTTTTAAGATCGGCAAATTCTTCGGGTGTCCAGTAGCGGTCTATTGGCAAATGTTTTTTGCTGGGCTGCAAGTATTGGCCCAGCGTCAAAATGTCTACGTCAATCTCGCGCAGGTCGCGCAGCACGGCCAGCACTTCGTCTTGGGTCTCGCCCAGGCCCAGCATCAGGCCGGTCTTGGTGATGGCATCGGGCTGAATCTTCTTGGCGTTTTTTAGCGTCGCCAACGCCCATTCGTAGTGGTCTTGCGGCTGCACGGCTTTGAACAGACGTTGCACCGTTTCCACGTTGTGGTTCAAGATGTCGGGCTGCTCGCGCATAATAATTTCCAGCGCGGCCTCGTTGCCCTTGAAATCGGGGATCAACACCTCAATCGTGCAGTCTGGCTTGGCTTTGCGGATGCGGCGAATGGCGATGGCGAAGATGGGCGCGCCGCCATCTTTGCGCTCGTCGCGGTTCACGCTGGTTATCACCACGTGCTGCAAGTTCATCTGCACCACCGCTTCGGCCACGCGGGCTGGCTCGGCCCAATCCAATGGGCTGGGCATGCCGGTCTTCACATCGCAAAAGCCACAACTGCGGGTGCAGGTGTCGCCCATGATGAGAAAGGTGGCGGTACCGCGGCCCCAGCATTCAGCAATATTTGGGCAGTTGGCTTCTTCGCAGATGGTGTGCAACGTCTTGCTGCGCATCAGGCGCTTCAGCTCGTGAAAAGTCTCGCCGGATGGGGCGCGCACTTTGAGCCATTCGGGGCGGCGTTTTAATTGCGAGGGCGCAACAGAAGAGGCTAACTCAACATCAGCAACAGGAATTGCATTCATCGCAATGATGCTGTTACTGCTTTCGGCAAAATCCATGTAAGTAATTTTATCATCCAGTTAGATAAGGTATATTCGGTGTCAGTTAAACACTAACTAAAATTATTTACGGAGTTTAGGAGAAATATGGCAAAAGCAAGAATTGGAATTAACGGATTTGGCCGTATTGGCCGCCAGGTCCTAAAAGTGCTGGTAGAGAAGCACATGGACAAGTTCGACATTGTGGGCGTGAACGATTTGGTGCCCGCCGCGACCAACGCGCACTTGTTTAAGTACGACAGCAACTATGGCCGCTTTAAGGGCAGCGTGGAGGTAGAGGGCAACGACATCGTCATTAATGGCGACAAGATCAAAATTTTTGCGCAGCGCGACCCGGCTTTAATTCCGTGGGGCGAGGTCGGCGCAGACATCGTCATCGAATCCA
This sequence comes from Roseobacter sp., assembly GCA_043748055.1. GTDB lineage: Bacteria > Chloroflexota > Anaerolineae > J036 > Brachytrichaceae > JANMVQ01. The sequence continues at coordinate 2,282 of JAYTNY010000300.1, read as the reverse complement.
CCGGCTTGTTTACGGATGCCACCAAAGCCCGCGCCCACATCACCGCTGGCGCAAAGAAGGTGATGATTAGCGCCCCCGCCAAGAACGAAGACATTACGATTGTGATGGGGGTGAACCACGACAAGTACGACCCAGCCAAGCACACCATTGTGAGCAATGCAAGCTGCACAACCAATGGCCTGGCCCCGGTCGCCAAAGTGCTGCACGAGAAGTTTGGCATCGAGAAGGGCTTCCTGACCACCATTCACGCCTATACCAACAGCCAGAAATTATTAGACCTGGCCGCGCCCGATTTGCGCGACGCGCGTGCAGCGGCGATGAACATTGTGCCGAGTGCGACGGGTGCTGCCCGCGCCGTCGGCTTGGTCATCCCAGAGTTGCAGGGCAAGTTCACCGGCATGGCCTTCCGCGTGCCCACCCCCACCGTCAGCGTGGTGGACTTCACCGCGTTGCTCAGCAAGAGCACCAGCGTCGAAGAGATCAATGCCGCGATGAAGGAATATGCGGCTGGCCCGATGAAGGGCATTTTGGATTACACCGAAGAAGAGCTGGTGAGCATGGACTTTAAGGGCGACACGCACAGCAGCATCTTCAGCGGCAAAGACACGCTGGTGCTGGGTGGCAACTTTATTAAGGTTGTGAGCTGGTACGACAACGAGTGGGGCTATAGCAACCGCGTGGGCGATTTGGCGGCGTATATGGCCAGCAAGATGTAAGAAGTGATTTGGGATTGGTGATTAGGGATTGATAAGGGCGCGGCGTTGGCTGCGCCCTTGTTTGTTTTTCCGAACCTTTAGGGGTCGGGGGTAAAGTGCAAACATGAATAAAGTTTTTTTGATGGCGGCTGCAACGGCGTTAACTGCTTGTGCTATATCTAACACCGTGCCAGCAAAACCAAATAGCACCCCATCCAACCCAAACCAAAGCAGCAAGCCCACGTTTGACCGGGCTGCGATTGCGCCTGCGTTCGTGAAAGACACCAACGACTTTGGCTTTAAGTTGCTGAACGAGTTGAGCAAGACCGACGCGGGCAAAAACATTTTCATCTCGCCGGCCAGCGTGGCGTTGGCGTTGGCAATGGCAAACAACGGCGCGAATGGCGAGACGCAAAAAGCCATTGCCCAAGTGTTGGGCACGTCGAACCTGAGCCTGCAAGAAGCCAATATCGCCTATGCTAACTTGCAGGGCCTGCTGCGCAACGCCGACCCCAAAGTAAAACTGGATATTGCCAATTCGCTGTGGGTGCGCAAAGAGATTGAGCTGAAGCCCGATTTTGTGCAGCGCGCCCAACAGTTCTTTAACGCCGAGGCGGCATCGTTGGATTTTGATGACCCGGCCAGCGCCGAAAAGATAAACGCCTGGGTGAAGCAGAACACGCAGGGCAAGATTACAAAAATTGTGGAGCCGCCGATTGCGCCGGAGACGATTTTGTTTCTCATCAACGCTATTTACTTTAAGGGCGGCTGGACAACGCCGTTTGAAAAGAACCGCACCCAGGACTGCCCGTTTAATTTGGCGGGCGGCGCACAAAAGACGGTGCCCATGATGCAACAGGGCGGCAAGATGGATTACCTGCGCGGCGAAGGCTTTCAGGCGGTGCGCCTGCCGTATGGCGATGAGTTTCTGAGCATGGCCGTGTTCCTGCCGGATGAGGGCGTGAGCCTGGACCAATTCCGCGCGAAGCTGAGCAGCGAGGGCTGGGCCAATTGGCAAACGCAGTTTTTGCGAAGCAACGGCAGCATTGCATTGCCCAAGTTCAAACTGGAATATGGCGCGTCGCTAAACGCAGCTTTGCAAGCGATGGGCATGCAGATCGCCTTCGATCAACAGAAAGCCGATTTCTCTGGTCTGCGCCAAATTCCGCCCAATCTTTACATCAGCGCGGTGGCCCACAAAACATTTGTAGAGGTGAACGAGGAAGGCACCGAGGCTGCTGCCGTCACCTCCATCGCCATTGGCGCAGCCATGGCCCAACGACAAGATGCGCCGTTTAACATGATCGTGGATCGGCCCTTTTTTGTAGCGATTCAGGACAACCAGACTGGGGCGATTTTGTTTAGCGGGTTGATTGTGGAGCCGGAGTAATACTGTGATGCTGTCATGCTTTGGTGCGTGATGATTCACACTAATTACCAAAGCATCACTGCATTACAATTTTGTGTGTGCTTCGCATCTTGTTCGCTTGGTTTGCTCCGCTTGTGTTGATTGCGCATGTGCTCATAACAGCCTGTGTGCCAGCACCCATCTTGTTGCTCAGCCAACACGAGCACATCATCATCGGC
>JAYTNY010000299.1:0-4939 GCA_043748055.1 Roseobacter sp. | reverse complement strand
CTCAATTCACGCCGCTGTTCGGGAGACATGAGGGCGAAGTTCATACGTCCACCTCCATCTCAAGATGCATCTTGGCGGCGATGCGCAGCCAGTCTTCTTCATGGATCGGCCAAGCGAGTTTGGGGGCTGGCAGAGTGGGCGGCGCACCATCGTCGGATCGGATGCCAACAGCAGCACCGTTATCGTTCACCACAAACAGCCAGCGAATACGCCCGCGGTTGCGCCGCAAGGGAACTGCGTTGCGCATCTCAACCCGTACTTCTAGGTCGTCAATCTCGATTCGTGCGCCAAAGGGGATGCGATAGGTCACGTCGTCAACACCAATCAATTCGATGGCGTGTTGCCATCGCATCACAACAACGATGCGGTTGTTGTGACCTATATTGACGTTGCAGCCAAAGCGCACCTTTGCATTCAGCAATTTGGTGCTGATGGCTTTGAGAATGTCGTTGGCGTTGCGAGCACCAAGGACAACGGCTTGTTCTGAAAGTTCAAAAGGTTTCATCGTTAACCTCTGTTTGGAAAAACAACACCGCCGCGCTTGCACTTGCAAGCGCGGCGGCAGACCAAAAAGATAGGCTCGGTTATTCGTCAAACATGCTTTCGACATCCACTCCCCAAGCGTCCATGTCTTCGATCATGGTCGTTGCGCCATCCTCGTCACCCATGTCTGCAAAGAACGTGAAGGCTTGGGCACGTGTAGAAACGGGTTCAGCCGATTGGGCTTCGAGGAGACAGAAAGCTCGGCGCTCGTCAATGTCTGCCCAAACACGGGACTTGGAGAGCTTGAGCGAGCTCGCTTCTTTGCCAAAGAGTTGTGCTTCGTGCCAGCGCCACTGGTCAGAATCCCAACGCTCGCGAGACTCGTGATAGCCCATGCCCCAAAACGTGACGTGCCGTAATTCGGCTTTGGCTGAGCCACCCCACATTAGCGTTGGAATGTGGGCCGAGAGCGTGACGAACATGAACTCGCCATACAAGTTTGTGGAGAGCTTGATCTCGTGAATGGCCGTGTTGTGCTTGTTCACTAACTCAGCAAAACGGGCGTGTGAAAGCTGACTGTTCAGCAGTTCGGCTTCGGTAAACGTAAACATGCGTTTGTCCTCCGTTAGGAAAAACAGAAACGCTGGATAGGTAGCAGACCCCAGCCAGCGTTTCAATGGGTGGAAAAAGCAAAAGCGGGTGAGCGAAAAATATCGCTCACCCGCTTGCCTGATGAACCTGAAGGAATCGTCGTTCTGGCTATGTCAACCAGATCATATGGAATGGGTATTCGGCAGCAGTGTTACACCGCGACCTTCTGCTTTTCCAGGATGATTTCGAGCGCAATGAGGTAGCACTCCAACCAGTAACGGCTGCGACTGCTGGGCCGCAGGCTGGCAAAGTCGCCACAGGTTGCGATCAGAAATTTCTGGTCAGCAATCGTCCGCGCGATGGCGTCCGGTTCGAAATCCATAGCAGATGCAAACCGTTGTGCTTCATCCCGCGCACCCCGTTTGAGGTGCGTATGCACAGCGCCAGAGGCGCATCTCAACCAATCGTCGAGCGCAGCGATATAACAATCAAGCCCATAGCGACTGCTGCTACCCGGTTGCATATCCATGCGATCCCCGGCGCGAGCGATCAAGCCTAACGCTTTGATGATTTCACTCGCAATCTTGCTGGTATCAAGGTCAGCGCCTTCGACGAATCGTTGTGCATTCTCGGTGGCTTCTTGTTTCCAGTAAGCCATCAATTCTTCTTGCGTTGGCATTCGGCCACCTCCTGGTTACGGCAATGGCAAAACCTGAATCGGCATGCCGTTGATCAAGATGCGATAGAACTGTCCCGCCTGGTTGGTCTCCAGATAGCCAGCCCGGGCAAAGTAGTTGCCATAGCCATAGCTGGCTTGCAGGCGAGTATACGCATTGGTGTTGAGATAGAGGCGAAACTCAAAGCTGTTCGTTGGCAAGCCTGATTTGAGAATGCCCGCATAAGTGTTGGCAAGTTGGTCAACCGCGTGTTTGATTTCAATGCCCTTCACCTCAGCGATGAGCCAATGCCCGCCATCTTTGTAACCCACAAAGTCGGCGACGGGCTGACCCTTGAGATTCAAAGAGCGAGCAATTGCGGTGTCCTCGCTGCCGAGGATGTCTTGCCAGCCTTCATCTCGCAGCGTCTGGCGCGTGGCCTGTTCCGAATTCTGGCTGGCGTTTCCTGGCTCGTCTGATGGATATGGCACCGGGATCGCGTCGCTGTATCCCGATGGCAACGCGCGCATAAGTGCCAAGAAGAGCAAGATCAACGCCGCCAGTGCGATCAATAGCGCAAGGACACCAAATCGGTTTGGATTTGGATTGTTTATAGACATGGTTATTCCCTCACTGGAATGCAAAAGAGGCAGGTAACGTCACCTGCCTCTTTGCCTATAGTTCATTCAGTTGATTGGGCGGCACATGAGTTTTAGGCTCACACGTCGCCATAGCTTTGCAGTCATCGTGGCTCGCCAACTCAGTGATGCCTCAGCCCTTGTCATCACCGCAGACCGTGCATGTCCGAACGCGACGCGCCCAGACGTGCGGCACCGTCACCGTGCTGAATCAGTCATGGTGTCCTCCTTTTGCACCTTTTGGTGCGTGAGTGCGCGATAGCGCGTGACTATGTTGGCGTGAGCATTACTGGCGCGGTCGGTAATCCTCCAACACGCCATCCATCGCTTTGGAGATGGTGAGTGTTCGATAGTCTTCGCGTTCCACCGCCTTGGCACGCTGGCCCAACTCAGAACTCAGCCACAGTCTTTCAATGCGATCCCAATCGTGACCCGTCCAGAACGTCAGGTAATTCACCAACGCGAGGTCGGCCTCAGAAGTGCTGGCATAGCCGCTGGTGTTACCACTCCACAGCCGACGAATCTTGCTGCCCACACTCGAACCAAACATGCGCCGGAGCAGTTGCGCGTCATCGAGGTTGAGCGGTTTTGCTTGAACGGGTTGTCGCGGAGCCTTCGTTTGCCGCTTCCATGGGTAGCCGAGGATGGCAATTAGGTGAGCGGCCTCATCGGGCGAAACAGTGCGCAGGGTCTGCTCAGAAAGCGCCTTGCCTGTGAAGGTGAAGTAACGCCAGCGGCAGTACACCTCGTAAGGCTTGTGGCGGTTGGCGACGAGATCAAGTTCCGACGTGAGCCGCAGAAAGAGATGCAATCCTTTGCCGCTGGGCGAACGCTCGACGTAGGTGTTCGCAGCCTGCACTAGTTGGACGACTTGCTCGTTGTCAACGCTGTCCCCATTCAGTACGCCATCACAGTCCACGCCGAGCAATAGTCCATCCAGCGGGAACATGATCCCGATGCCATCGAAGCGACCTGCGGCGCTTCGCTCAAGCGCATCGTGTGCAGCGCCATACGTTGCCCACGTATCAGCGCAATCGCTTTGAGCCAGCTTGCCATTGATCTGGTAGGGCACTTTGGTTGGCTTGTCGTTACGCATTTCGGATCGCCACAATACCCATTGCCGTTGATCGCCGTAAGCCTCTATCAGCGGATTTTGGCAAACGGAATTCGACGATGGCTGAATTGCGGTTGGTTGTGGAGACGGTCCTGCAGAATGGCCCTCATCGAGTTCCACCACACGCAGATCACGAAAGCATCTCTGGAACAACGCAAATGCCTGCAACCCGAGTCGGGAGCCTCGCCCATCTATGGCATGCCGAGGATTGCCCGCCACGAACACATTCTGGTTTAGCTCGACGAAGTAGCTGAGCAGCCAGAACATCGCTAGATCAAACTCCTGACACTCATCAATCAGCACGGCACGATAGGCACTTTGCCAATAGTTACGCACGCTGACAAAGTCAGCTATCAGACGCGCCGCTTGCAGAATGCAGCCGCCCAGGTCAAGCGCGTTCTTGGCTTTGAGGAGTGATTCATACTCGGCATAAACCTCGCGGATCGCGCACTTGAATGGGTCGTGGGTCTGAAGTGCGAATGCGGTGGGCCATACGCAATCGGACTTGGCTTTGGCGATTTCATCGGCAATGGCATTGAAATCTCCGGGCAAGGGCTGGGTTAATCGTTTGGCGGCGAGCTGAGCCTGTGCATCGCTTTGCGCCAACTTTTCTGTGGCGCGGTGGATGGCGTTTGGCAAGAGGCTCAACGCATGTTCCTCATCCAATAACGCCGGGCTTTGGTCTTGCGCATTCAGCCTGTAGCCCAATAGATCACCATGCTTGCGTACGACCTCCATCGCCAATTGATGGCAAGTGCGAAAGACGAATGTGCCAGATGCCTCGCCATCTAACGCCTCGCAACCTTTTTTGGATAGGCGCTGAATGACGTGGAGGCCACGCGCAATGACGAGGGTTTCACCATCATTGGCCCAGCACTGCTTGGCCTGCGTGAGCAGGTTCAGGGACTTTCTGGCGTGTGGGCCAGCGATGACTAACGTGCGATTCTTGATAGCGTGCGTTTGCAGTTGAGACTGGTTAAGCTGAACTGAGAATTGCGTCTGTTGTGTAGGCCGACGCTCTTCTGTGTTCGTGTCGAGTGAAGTAAGCATGTGTGCCTCCTCAGAAGAACAGGGCAAGCGCTGCAGGCACTTGCGGTATAGGGCAATGGAAAGGCGTGCATCATGATCACGACTTCTTGAAGTTTGTGACCAGCACATAGCGACCACCGTCGTAGGCGATGGCGCAATCACCACACCCCAAAACGGCATGCCGTTGACAGATGAGTGTGAATGCGCACTGAATGGCTTTGATGGCGCGAAATGGGATGGCGCTTTCCTCACGCATCCCCTGCGTTGCATCGGCCAAAGAAATGTTGTGCTTACCCCGCACCAGAATGACTTTTTGCTTGTTCATGGGAATCCTCCAATCGAGTGTTTAGATCGTGTTGCTCAGGTTGTGGCGCATGGCTGCGCCATTTCGGCCATCGCCCAAGCGCAATACGCCTGGGCGATGGCTG
>JAYTNY010000298.1:0-5412 GCA_043748055.1 Roseobacter sp. | reverse complement strand
GATCCCAATCCGGTTGCAGCGTGGTGGCGGCTTGCGCAATGGCCTCGGCGGCTTGTAGCGGGATGACGCTGAGCTGCGCCTCAGCCTGCGCCAATGCCACCTCTGCACGCAACATGTAGCGAATCAATTCCGCATCAGAGAAAAAGTATGCAACCGCTGCGTCTGCAAATTGCGTAATCAGTAAGCCTGCCTGTGGAAGCATAGGTTCGTAATAAAACCTCACAGATCGACCCATAAAGCCTGAGTAAACATAGGTCTAGCAGGCCGACCTGTGAGGTTTAGCCGCGTTTCAAGGCGTAAAGAACACGGTTTCGCCCTCGCCTTGCAACACGATGTTGAATTGATACGTGGGTAAGCCGTGGCCTGTTTGCAGTTGCGCAATCAGCGTGGTGCGTCGTTCGCTTGGCACCAACGCCAGCACGGCGTCTTGGCCGTTGGCAACCTCGTCCCCAAAGTACAGCCGTGTAATGGCATGCACCAGCATGCCCCGCGAGAACACGCGCACATTGATGTGCGGTGCTTGCCCTTGCACGCTGCCTGGCTTCACCGTCTCGAACTTAAATCGGCCCCCATCGCGCGTGTCGCTGCGGCCAAAGCCGATGAAGTTTGGGTCAGCGTTGGCGTGGTTTGGGTCGGCGGGATGGCTATAGATGCCATTCGTATCGGCTTGCCAAATTTCAATCATGGCATCGGGCACAGGCGCGTGGTCGCCATCTAGCACCAAGCCGGTAATGGCGATGTGTTGCCCACATACACCCGCTTTCACCAACGTGGGTGCGGGCGCGTGAGCCTCGGCAATCAGCCCATCATAAAAAAAAGGCCCCACGGTTTGGCTGGGAGTCTGGGAGAGGGATGAGGGATGAGGGATGAGGGATGAGGAATTAGCCATTAGGTTTTGGTTTGGTCTGGCCTTGCTTGGTTGTCAGGATGGCGCTCCGGATCATTTTGAGGACTTGTTCGGCGTCGCCTTTGATTGAGTCGAATTCATTGTCAGTTAGATAGTCAGTTGCTTGAAGCAATTCAAGCCAGTAAATCATTTCATCCGCTTCTTTTTGAGCGATGCCATATTTGTGGACAAAGTCAGCTTTGCTCTCGGCGTTTTGGGCTTCGCGCACATTTGCGCCAACCGATGTGCCTGCGCGAAGCATTTGCTTGCTTATGACATACTCATGCTTCTGTTCCGCCAGGTATTGATAAAGCTTAACCGCACGAATCGCTAACGCAAAGGACTTGCGCGGAAGCACCCCCTTTCGCTCCTCACTCATCCTTCATCCCTCCTACCTCATCCCTCAAATGGTGTCATCTCGCTGCCACACACCACAATATCGAAGCGATAACCGAGCGCCCATTCCGGCGTGGTCACATCGTGCGCGTAGGACGAAATCATGCGCTTGCGCCCGTCTTCATCGGGCACGCTGTTGTAGATGGGATCAAGCGCTAGCAACGGATCGCCGGGGAAGTACATCTGCGTCACCAACCGTTGCAAAAAGTGGGTGCCGAACACTGAGAAGTGAATGTGCTGTGGCCGCCACGCGTTGGCATGGTTGCGCCAGGGGTATGCGCCGGGCTTGATCGTGATGAAACGATATTCGCCGTTGACATCCGTCAGCACACGGCCTGCGCCGGTGAAGTTGGGGTCCAGCGGCGCATCGTGCTGGTCAATCTTGTGGATATAGCGCCCACACGCGTTGGCTTGCCAAACTTCGAGCAGCGCGTTGGGCACAGGCTTGTTGTTCTCATCCAATACGCGCCCGGTCACGATAATGCGCTCACCAATTGGCGCGCCATTCTTCACCGCGTTGCGTGTCAAGTCGTTATCCAACGGATGAATATGACCCGGCCCAAATACAGGCGCGGTCATCTCCGAAAGCGTGTGCGGCAGTGGCACCAACGGCTGCTGTGGCGAGCGCTTCACCGTGCTGGCATACGCTGCGTGCAAGTAGGGTGGGTGAACTTTCCAGTTCAGTCGGGTTAACAGTTGTTTGAAAGTCATGTGCAGTTAGGTATGAAGTATGAGGGTATCTCACTTCATCCCTCATACTTCATCCCTCATACTTCATACCTCCTCAAACGTTTTCTTCGCCACGGCAAACGCAGCGTTGGCTGCGGGCACGCCAGCATACACGGCCACTTGTAGCAGTACTTCCTTTACTTCGTCTTGGGTCACGCCCGTGTTTTTTGTTGCGCGGATGTGCATCGCCAGCTCATGTTCTTTGCCCAGCGTCGCCATCAGCGCAATGGTGAGCAGGTGGCGCGTTTTGCGATCCAAGCCTTCGCGCGCCCACACGCTGCCCCAGGCTGTCTCGGTAATAAATCGCTGAAATTCGGCATCGAACTCGGTCTTGTTGGCTTCGGCGCGATCCACATGCGCATCGCCCAACACAGCGCGGCGCATAGCCATACCGCGTTCAAAGAGATTAGGGATTAGAGATTGGCTATTGGCTATTGGCAATCGTCTGAGAAAGGACTCTATCTTGGATGCCATCACAGCAGGTTGTTCAATGCACGGTAGATGTGCGGCGCTCTCGATCAACTCAAACTGCGCGCCGCCAATCAAACCTGCCAATGCGCGGTTGAGTTCGGGTGGGGTGGAGGGGTCTTCTGCCCCGCACAGCACCAGCGTGGGTTTGTTTATTGTTGGTGTGGTCGAGGTGAGATCGCAATTGCGCAGCGCCGCGCACGTGCCAGCATAGCCTACAGGCGAGGTGCGCAGCAGCATATTGAGAAAGCCGCGATACACGGCAGGTTGTGCTTGCGCAAAGCTCGGCGTTACCCAGCGGGCCAACACGCTTTCGGCAATGCTTGCCATGCCGTTTGTTTGCACCGCGTCAATCCGGTCGTTCCAGCTTTGCGCCGTGCCAATCTTTGCGCCCGTATCGCACAACACCAACCCGCGCACGCGGTCGGGCTGCCACGCCGCCAAATCCTGTGCAATCATGCCGCCTACCGAGATGCCGATGAGCACTGCGTGGTTGATTTGTAATTGGTTGAGTAAGTTGAGTAAGTCTGTCGAGTGATCGCGGATAGTGTAGGGCGCAGGCGTTTCATCGGAGAGTCCATGCCCGCGCTTGTCGTAACGCAATGTGCGGTGCGTGGCTAAAAACGCGTCGGCCACCTTGTCCCAAATGCGCCAATCGCTGCCCAGCGAGTTGATGAATACCAACGGATCACCATCCGTTTTGCCGCGCAGGCTGTAGTGCAACGTTACGCCCTCAGCCGTAGTGAAAAATGCCATGTGCCGATTCTCCCTTATCGAGATCGCCGTAGCCGGGCTTACAGCCCCACATAGTTTTCGGCCAACGTGCGCGCCGCCGCTTCGGATGAACACACATAGTGCAACTGCGCCAGTTGCAGCTTGTGTTCATACGGGTCGTCGTAATTAGAGCGATGCAACATCGAGGTCATCCAATACGAAAAATGCTGCGCACGCCAGACGTGTTTTAGGCAGGTGGATGAGTAGTTGAGTAGATGGGTGGTTGAGTTGTGTTTATAGGCTTGCGTCAAACCTTCGGCCAGCACGCGCACATCTTTAATCGCCAGGTTCATGCCCTTTGCGCCGGTGGGCGGCACAATGTGCGCGGCATCGCCCGCCAAAAACAAGCGGCCAAACTGCATCGGCTCGGCCACAAAGCTGCGCATGCCGGTAATGCTTTTTTCGATGAGCGGGCCGGGGGTCAACGTAAAGCCATCCTGCGTCGCCAGCCGTTGCTGCAACTCATTCCAAATGCGTTCATCCGGCCAGTTGGCAATGTCTTCATTGGGCGCAACCTGAATGTAGTTACGCGAAATTTTGGGCGAGCGCATGCTGTGCAGCGCAAACCCGCGTGCGTGGTTGGCGTAAATCAACTCGTGCGAGGATGGTGCCGCCTCGGCCAAAATGCCCAGCCACGCAAACGGATATACGCGCTCATACACCTTCAAAATAGTTTGCGGGATGGCGCTGCGACACACGCCATGAAAGCCATCGCACCCGGCCACGTAATCGCAATGCAATGTTTTCTCCTCGCCGTTTTGTTGATACGTGATGGTGGGTGCGTCCGTCTCCAGCCCATGCAACGCTTGCCCGGTCGCCTCAAATTCAAGCGCCCCGCCCGCGTTCAGCCGCGCCTGAATCAAATCTTTGACGACCTCTTGCTGCCCATACACCGTGATGCTCTTGCCATTGGTCAGTGACGGAAAATCAATGCGATGCGACTCGCCATCGAAGCGCAGAAATACGCCCTCGTGGCGCAAGCCTTGTTTTTGCAGGCGTTCACCCACGCCCGTGTTGATGAGTAGCTCGACCGTGCCATGCTCCAACACCCCCGCCCGCACGCGCTGCTCCACATACGCCCGACTGCGGGCCTCGATGACGACCGATTCGATGCCCTGCAAGTGCAGCAAGTGCGCCAGCATCAATCCCGCCGGGCCTGCGCCAACAATGCCGACTTGGGTTTTCATCCCTCTACCTGCGCCACCACCCGCGCCCATGCCGCGCTCGTGCCTTTCAGTTTGACCGGCAACGCCATCACCGTAAAACCGAACGGTTTGGGTAGGTCGGCCAAATTTGCTAACTTTTCGATCTGGCAATATTCTTTCTCGCGGCCCAGCAAGTGGCTCTCCCAGAATTGAGCCTTGTCGCCCGCTTTGGCCTCGGCAGCCATCACATCCATCGGTCGGTCAATGCCCCAAGCGTCGATCCCAATCAGCTTTACGCCCGCGTCCACCAAATATTCGGTGGCCGAACGGCGCAGGCCAGAGTGCAACAAATCGTAGCCTTTCTCCATGTAATGTTGGCTCACATCGGTGCGTATCAGCACCACATCGTAGGGCTTGATGGCGTAATCGATGCGCGCCAGTTCCGCTTTTACATCCGCCTCGGTAATGCCATCGCCGCGCGCCTTATGCACAAAGTTCAGCACCACGCCATCGCCATACGTCCAGCGTAGCGGCACCTCGTCAATCGTTCGCGCTTGCCCACCGCCGTGCTTGGGGCCGTAGTGCCAGGGCGCATCAATGTGCGTGCCCACGTGCGTGCCCATGCGCACATTCTCGGCCACCCAAGCCGCACCATCGGGCCAAAGCTCTGCGCCCATGCCCGTCCACTTGCGGCTCACTTCTAAACCGGCATACGGGTCGCTGTATTCGATGTGGTGCGCCACTGGCTCAAATGGCACGCTGTCGTTGCTCACGGTGCAACTGAGGTCATAGACCGTGATGCGTTTGTTGTTGACGGTAAATGTTTCTGCCATAGTAAAGAAAAGCTCATTCCCGAATGGTTTATCAAAACAAAAATAAAGATGAGCGTTGAGCTAAACCCCCGACCCCGCTGCTTTGCTTACGGGGAGTCGTTGACTTACTATCGTAGTTCGTCAATTTGTTAAGAATGAAGAACTTGCAGAGAAGCTCAACGACTCCCCGTAAGCAAAGCAG
>JAYTNY010000297.1:0-3155 GCA_043748055.1 Roseobacter sp. | reverse complement strand
GTGCGCGTGCCGCAAGAGCCGGGCAAGCACCCGATCAGCCAAACCGTGACTGGCATTGTGGCGCTGATGACGGCTATCGGCATCGCCTCGCTCATCATGAGCGGCTTCCTCGTCATCAACACCATCTCGGCGGTGCTGGCCCAGCACGTGCGGCAAATTGGCATGATGAAGGCCGTGGGCGCGCGCACGGGCCAGCTCAGCCGCATGTATTTTGGGATGGTGCTGGTGTTTGGGTTTCTCTCGCTGTTTGTGGCGGTGCCGCTGGGCATGCTGGGTGCGCGCTACTTTGTGCAATATCTGGGTGAGGTGTTGCTCAACCTCAAGATCAGCAGCTTCTTGCCACCCGCCAGCGTGTTTGCGATTCAGATCGCCATCGGGTTCATCGCGCCGCTCATCGCTGCTGTTGCGCCTGTGTTTAGTGGCACGCGCAAAACGGTGCGAGAGGCCCTGAGCGATTACGGCATGAGCGGCGGGGGGAAGGAGAAGCAGAGAGGGACAAGGGGACAGGGAGACAAGGGGACAAGGCAGCGATTTCGATTAATCACCTTGTCTCCCCTTCACCTTATCACCTTGTCCAGGCCGCTCATCATCTCGCTGCGCAACACCTTTCGGCGCAAGGGCCGTTTGATTATGACGCTGATTACGTTGGTATTGGGTGGGGCCATTTTTATTGGTGTGATGAGCGCACGCGATGGCCTGACTCGCACGACGGATTTGGCGCTGGCGTATTGGAACTATGACATGGACGTGAGCCTGACCCGCGATTACCCCGCCGAACAAATTGAGCGTGAGGCGTTGGCTGTGCCGGGTGTAACACGTGTGGAAAGTTGGGGCTTTGCCAACGCCCGCCGCCAGCTCGAAGACCGCAAAGAAGGCTCTGGTTTTCTGCTGGTCGGCCCGCCCGCCGAGACCGACATGCTAAAGCCCATCTTGCGCCAGGGCCGTTGGCTGACGATAGACGACATTGACGCAGTGGTGCTAAACACCATCATGTTAGAGAATGAGAAAGACAGTGGTGGGATTGGTGGGATTGAATTGGGCGATGTGGTGAACCTCAAGATCAATGGCACTTTTCGGGCGAATCTAAAAGTAGTGGGGATTGCACAAGGTGTGCTCACTGGCCCCATCGGCTACATCAATCGGCCCGGCCTCGCCAAGATTACGGGCGCGGGCAACAAGTTTGGCACGTTGGTGATTGGCGTAGACACAAAAGATGCGGTGGAGCAGGCCAACATCGCCAAAGCCATCGAGGAGCATTTCAAGCGCGTCAACCTCAACGTGAACAACACTAGCCTCACCAGCGCCACGCGCACAGCCATCAACGCGCAGTTCAGCATCATCATCTATCTGCTTATGGCGATGGCGGTTCTGTTGGCCGTTGTCGGCGGGCTGGGGTTGGCGGGCACCATGAGCATTAACGTGATGGAGCGCACCCGCGAGATTGGCGTGATGCGCGCCATTGGGGCCAGCAACGGTTCTATTCGCACCATCGTGGTCATCGAAGGCGCTGTGATTGGTGTGCTGAGCTGGATCGTGGGCGCGCTACTGTCGCTGCCGTTCAGCCTGGGCATCAATGCATTGCTCACTGCGGCGCTGCGTTTCGAGGTGTTTTATGCCTTCTCGATGTTGGGCTTGCTGAGCTGGCTCGCCATCGTCATCGGCATCGCTACCGTCGCCAGCGTGTTGCCTGCGTGGAATGCCTCGCGTTTAACCGTGCGCGAGGTGTTGGCGTATGGCTAGCTACAAGTCTCAAGTCTGAGGTGTTGCGTTCCCGCGTTTACAAACCAGGTTTCTTTAAGAAACCTGGTTTGTAAACGCGACGCAGCTCGCTGCGTGAGTCACGCCGCAACCTTGATGTCATCTCGTTGCACCTGCAACCCCCAGGTTCCTGTGAAATAGGGAAAGCGTTGTTCTACCTCATCCGCTAACTCAACCCCCAAACCAGGCTTGCTAGGGAAGTGCAACACGCCGTCCTGAATCAACGGTTTCTCTCTCAAAATAGCCCACTGCAACGGCCCTTGAATCATGCACAGTTCGCAATACATGGGCTGGGGTAGGGCGGCGACGAAGTGCGCATTTGCCATCGTCATCAGCCCGTTGTGCCAGTTGTGCGGGATGACGCGCACGCCACGCCGCTCGGCGGCCCGCGCAATCTTCAGCGCCTCGGTGATGCCGCACCAGCCCACATCCGGCTGCACAATGTCGTAGGCTTTTTGGTCGAGGTGGCCGCGAAACTGCGCCAATGTGGTGAACTGCTCGCCACCGGTAATCGGCATCTCCACGGCGGCGGCCAGCCGTGCATAGCCTGCTATGTCGGTTTGGGGGATGGGTTCCTCGAACCAGATAAACCCCAGCCGGTCCAATTCTTTCGCAATGGGCAAGGCCTGCGCTTCGGTCAGCCGTTGGTTCCCGTCCACAGCTAGGCCGAACGGTTTGCCTGTTGCTTGTGTGGCTTGATGCAGCTCGCGCATGAGGCCGAGAAAGCGATCTACGGTCACGCCATCCCAATCCCAATGCGTGCCCAGGCGCAGCTTCATGGCGCTGTAGCCTTGCGCAATGTAGCCCAACGCCTCGTCAATAAGTTGATGTGGGTTGGTGCGCCAATCGTAACGACAGCCGGATGAGGCATACAGCGGCACTTGCGTTAGTGCGGGTTCGGTGCGCGTGCTCAAGCCCAAATCCACCAGCAATTGCGCCACGGGCTTGCTCGCCGCCTGGCCGCGAATGTCCCACAACGCGCAGTCAATCCCGGCCACCGCGCAATCGTGCGAGGACGAACGAAAATGGGGCGCAGGTGGCGTGCTGCCCTCCAGCGGGTCTTTGCCGACCAGTTGGTCGTTGTAAAACGCCACCCAATCTCGAATTTGCTCTGGCCCGCCATACGCACACGCCTCGCCAATGCCGGTCATGCCTTCGTCGGTGTCAATCACCACAATGGCGCAATCGGCTTTGACCACGCGGAAAGTGTGGGTGGCCCATTGGTTCTCGAACTCATGTAGGCGGCTGAGGCATAGGGTTTTTAGTTGGGTGATTTTCATAGGCGTTACTTGAAGAGATTTGATTCCTGGCTAGTTCAACTTGCCCATCAATACATTCAGTCTGCGCTGATCAAGCTCACGATAAGTATCGACATTCACAGCTCCCGTATCCAGCGC
>JAYTNY010000296.1:0-7043 GCA_043748055.1 Roseobacter sp. | reverse complement strand
CGCGTTCCCATCAGTTTGCCCGAGGGCAACTTCCCGTTCACGATTAACGCGAAGGGCTATTACGAGCTGACGATTTATGTGACGAAGGCCGATGGACAGGGCACCACCATTCCGTTCCCGGTATCGGTTCAGTGCTACAAATAATTTTGTGCAGACCGATGCGGTCTAAGACCTGTTAGCGAAAACAAACCAGGGTTTTTCAAAAACCCTGGTTTGTTTTCACTCATGTTTAATGAGCCACCGTAGCCACGCACTCATACGCCATTCACTTGCTTTGCTGGGTCTGGCTGCGCTCATCATCATCCTCTACTGGCCGCTGTTCACGGCGCGCCCTGGCGATCAGCGCTCGCTTTCGCCCGGCGATCTCACCTCCGTGTTTTACCCCGCTGCTGTGTACGATGTGCAGCAAGTGCGGCAGGGCCGCCTGGCCCTGTGGCACCCGGATGTATTGGGCGGCCATCCCTATTTGGCCCAACTGCAAACCCAGGTGTTGTATCCGTTGCGCTGGGTTACAGCGTTGCTCACCTTCGTCATCAGCGATGGCAACCTCAGCTATACAGGTTTCGCCGCCGAGGTGATTGCGCATTTGGTTATTGCGGGGTGGGGCGGGTATCTTTTCTTCAGGCGGCTCTCGCGCAGTTGGGCTGCGGGTGTGTTTGGTGGCACTGCCTGGGGGCTGAGTGGGTATCTCACCGGCTACCCCATCCAGCACACCCCCATTTTGTATAGCGCGGCCTGGTTGCCCTGGCTGCTGTGGTCGCTAGACCATCTCTCCCTCTCCCGTTCTGTCGCATCAGATGCGCAGGGAGGGGGCCAATGGCCTATGCCATTGGAGGGGTGGGGGCATTTGCGTTGGGTCTTTCTCGCCGCCAGCTGCTGGGCCATGCCATTGCTGGCGGGTATGCCGCAAAATATGTTTTACATTGCACTGGTTGCAGGGCCGTTTGTGGTTTGGCGGATTAGGCAAGCGCCCGCCCAGGTGCGAAGCCTAATCACAAAACGCGCCATGCTAAGTGTGCTGCTGGGGGCCGGGTTGATGGCGGCTCAGTTGTTGCCCGCGCTAGAAATTCTGGCCTATGCCGAGCGGGCGGATTGGGCTTTTGCCCAAAAAGCTACTGGATTTGAGGTGCAAGACCTGATCGGCCTGATCTACCCGCGACTGACGACGTGGTCGCCGTTGTATGTGGGCATGCCCACGTTGCTGCTGGCGGTGGTGGCGGTGCGGTTTGCTGGGCGCGAGGTGAGGTTGTGGCTCGGCATTGCCTTCTTGGGCGTGGCGCTCTCGCTGGCGGCGCAGACAGCGTTGTTCCCCTGGCTCTACCGGGCTGTGCCTGGCTTCGCGCTGTTTCGCAACCAAGAACGCGCCGCGCTGCTGGTGAGTTGGAGCCTCATCACGTTGGCTGTGCTGGGCTGGCCACACTTCTCATCAACCTTCCATAAAATTCGCATAGGCATTTTTTTAGGCTTTTGGTGGTTTATCGTTATTGCTATAGCCGGTTGGGTTTCATTTCAGCCCACAGATCAACAAACGCAGTTGCACGAACAGCTTTCAAAAGCAATGTGGGCACCCCTTATAACGCTAGCCGCGAGGGCAGCCTTGCGCAAAGTTGCAGAGGGGCAGAGCAGCAGATGGGCCAGCAGTCTATTGGTTGCGCTAGTCGTACTAGATGTAGGCACCATTGCATGGCAAACCGCATATGCCAACCATTTTGTTGCACAGCCACCAGAGAAAATTGCTGCGCCAATTTTTACCCATAAATTGCTCCCCGTCGAATATCAACACTCCCGAATCGACACACGTGGGTTGCTCAACAAAGATCAGTTTGTGCTATCAGGTATTGAAGACTTACACGGGCAGCTTCCTATCGAACTCGCCAACTTCAAGCGCTTTCGTGCCGAGGTTCCTGGCGAACGCTTATGGGCGCTTATGGGCATAGGTTGCTATGCCCGCGACCAAACCGAGCCAGCTTTGCCGTTCGAGTCATCGCAGATTGCCGAATTCACCTCAGGTGAGAAAAAGCAAGTAGGCGTGTATTGCCTTCAGCAGCCGTTCAACCAATACCACGTGTTGTATGAGGCTAAGCAATTCGACGATGCGACCGCGATTGCCGCGCTGCGCGATGGCAGCTTCGATCCACTCAAAACAGTCATCCTCGATCAACCTGTCACATTGGCTCCAAGCAACATCAACACGCCACCCCAAATAACGGTAACCGCACAACAAGCCCAATACACCGCCTTGCAAGTCACCACAGTAGGGGAGGGCATCTTGGTCATCGGTGATGTCTTTTACCCGGGTTGGGTAGCACGCCTAGATGGCGCACACGTGCCGATAATGAAGGCCTACTCCGCATTGCGCGCCGTGCAAGTACCCGCAGGCACACACGAGGTAACACTGAGTTTTGAGCCACTCTCATTTCTGATCGGCAGCATTCTTTCAGTCATCACCTTGCTGGCAATAGTGGGATTGGGGCTGGTGCTAAGCCTTCGCCGCGCCCGCAAACCCAAAACCCCATAGAATCTCGCATCTATGACCGTCACCTTCGCCGATATTCACTCCGCCCGCGTGCGTTTGCGCGATGTGCTAATTGCCACGCCGGTGCTACCCGACGAACGTCTCTCGCAGCAACTCAACGCCAAAATTTTTCTGAAGGCCGAATGCACCCAACGCGCCGGGTCGTTTAAGGTACGGGGGGCCTACAACAAAATCTCGCGCCTCTCTGCCGAAGAACGCGCCAAAGGCGTGATTGCCCACAGCGCAGGCAACCATGCACAAGGGGTGGCATTGGCCGCCCAATTGTTTGGCGTCAAAGCCACAATTGTGATGCCCGAACGAGCGCCCCTCACCAAAGTGTTGGCCACCCAACGCTACGGCGCAGAGGTGGTGCTGAGCGGCGCAACGTTTGATGACGCCGGTATTCGCGCCCACGAATTGCAACAAGAGCACGGCTACACCGTGGTGCATGCGTTTAACGATGAACAGGTCATCGCTGGGCAAGGCACATTGGGTATGGAGATTGTGGATGCCTTGCACGATGTCGAAACGCTGGTGGTGCCCATCGGCGGCGGCGGTTTAATCAGCGGCATCGCCATTGCCGCGCGAGAGTTGTTGCCTCACGTGCGCATCATCGGTGTGCAGGCGACGGGGTGCAGCGCCATCAAGCCATCCCTGCAAGCAGGCCAGCCGGTAGCGTTGCTCACCGCCAGCACCATCGCCGATGGCATTGCCGTTAAACGCCCCGGCGACTTAACACTGCCGATTATTCAGAAGTTGGTGGATGACGTGATCGAGGTGGACGAGGACGACATCGCCCGCGCCATTGCACACTGCGTGCAAAACATGCGGCTGGTGGTGGAGGGCGCAGGCGCAGCGGGCTTGGCTGCACTGCTGGCCCAAAAAATTGCGCTAAAGCCCAACGAAGTAGTGTGCGCCCCGCTGTGCGGCGGCAACATTGATGCCAACCTGCTCAGCCGTGTTTTGGAGCAGGTGATGGTGAAGCAAGGCCGCTATGTGATGTTGCGGCTGCTCTTAAAAGACCAACCCGGCGCGTTGGCGGCGCTGGCCGATTGTGTCGCCAAAATGAACGCCAATGTGGTCGAGGTGTTTCATCGCCGCGCGTTGTGGCTGGCCCCGCTCAGCAAAGTGGGCATCGAGCTGGTGATTGAGGTGCGCGATGATGCACATGGTCAGGCCGTAGTAGATGGCTTGCGGGCAGCGGGTTATGGGGTGCAGAGGGAAGAGCGGAATTTGTGGTCGGAGTAGGGAAGGTGAAAGAAGATTTTATCTAATCTTGTAAATTAGATTTCGGCTACATTTGATCAGAAGGGCCATTTTGCTATCTGGCATATTTAGCTTAAGATTTTACTGAAGAACCAGATTCAGGATACGCTACTTTATTCTCATCTATAAGAACACAGCTGAGTATGAGTGATAAACGTGGTCTCTTTGTCAAAGCAAGCTCCGTTCTCGATGTGCTACCCTCGCGGCTCCGTCGCCGCACTCGCCGAGGGAAACCCTGCTGTGGAGTGCAGCGCAAACTCCTCGCCGTAAATCACCTCGCAGCCGCCCAGCGAAATCACATCACCGGCCTCTAGCGGGCATTCTTTGATGGGGTAGCCGTTGAGCTTGGTGCCGCCACTGCTGTTCAAATCCACACACAAAAATTTGCTCAGCGCCGTTTGCCAGCGTAGTTCAATGTGTTGCCGCGAGACGCGCCGATCATCCAGAATCACGTCGTTATCCCGCGAGCGCCCGATGCGTACCAACAACGTCGCCAGCGCCACCTGCCGCCTTCCGTCCACAATCAAAAACGGCTTGCGCGGCAACGCCGAAGCCGCTGCCGATGTCTCGGCCATGGGTAACTCTGCCGGAATCCAGCGCGCCGTCACCCGCAAATGGTGAGGCGGCATCTCGGCCAGCCCGCGCAGCAGAATGCGCGGCGGCATATCCATCCGCAAACCCATGTGCAAAATGGTTTGGCGCACGTTCTCAGCCAAATCATCCGCCAAATTAGGCTGAAAATATTCCAGCGGGGCCAGGTCTTGCGCGCTCAGCGTCACCCAAAAGTGGTTGGGGGCCAGCGCCTCGCCCTGTTCGGTCAAGGTCTGCGCATCCTCGATGGCGCGCACGAGCGCACGCAACACCTCTTCGGCGCTCAGTCGCTCGCGCAATACCCGCGCCAGCGCGCCTTCAATCAATTGTTGGGCCAGGTCTTCAAATCGGTGCATGGTGAAAACAGAGAGATTAGAGATTAGAGATTGGAGATTGGAGATTGGAGATTTTAGCGTGAAGCAAATCTCTAATCTCCAATCTCTAATCTCCTCTTCGCTTATCATTGCCCGCATGAACTCGGAGGTCGCTCGGCCTGTCGCATTGGCACCACTGGTTCGCGGCCTCATCAAAAGCATGCGGCCCCGGCAGTGGCTTAAGAACATCGTCGTGTTTGCGGCGTTGATCTTTGATACTAAGCTGTTTCAGGCGCAACCGCTGCTGGCCACACTGATTGGCTTTGGGGTGTTGTGCCTGCTATCCAGCGCCGTCTACCTCATCAACGACAGCGCCGACGCCAACGCCGACCGCCTTCACCCCAAGAAGAAATTTCGCCCCATTGCACAAGGCGATGTGCCCGTGCCGCTGGCGATTAGCTATGCTGTCACGCTGGTTGTCGTCGCGTTGGGCATCGCATTCGCCACCCATTTCTGGTTTGGGCTTATCGGCCTCGCTTATTTTGTGTTTACCACCTTCTACACGTTTAAGGCCAAGCACATTGTGGTGTTGGATGTGATTGTGATTGCCAGCGGCTTTGTGTTGCGGGTAGCCGCAGGCACGGTGCTCATCAACGCCGAGCGTTTCTCGCCTTGGCTGTATGTGTGCATGTCGTTGTTGGCACTGCTCATGGGGTTTGGCAAGCGGCGCCAAGAGTTGATGGACCTGGGCGGCATGGCTGGCACGCGCGCCATCCTGCGCGAATACAACTTGCCCATGCTCGACCAAATTATTTCCATCGTCACCGGTGCGCTCATCGTCAGCTACATGTTCTACACGTTCTCCGCGCCGCAACTGCCCAAAAACCACAGCATGATGCTGACGATTCCCTTCGTCATGTATGGCCTGTTTCGCTACTTGTATTTGGTGCATGTAAAAGGGGAGGGCGCTGCGCCAGATGAACTGGCGTTCAAAGATCGCCCGCTGCAATGGGCGTTTGGCCTGTGGGCCATCGCCGTCATCGTTGTGCTCTATTTTGGGCGAGGGTAACTCAACATGGCACTCATCGAAAAACCAACCCGCACAACAAACTCCAACTCCAACTCATACCAGCCCTTCATGCGCCTGCTGCCCTGGGTTGGGCTACTGCTGCTCGGCTTTGTCGAGGCCGTCGTCCTCGTCGATGCCCGCCTCGGCCTCATCCTGCACGCCGTCATCTTGCTTGGGCTAATTACGTATCGCACATATCTCGCCCGCATTCCGGCTGGGCGCAATTTGTGTATGGCGCTGTGCTTGTTGCCCATCATGCGCATGCTCTCGCTGGGCTTGCCCTACGCCTTGCTACCAAAAGATAGTTGGCACTTCCTGGTCAGCGTGCCCATGCTCATCGCCGTCATCGTGGCGCTGCGGCACATGGCCTGGCGCGATGCAGACAACCCCGACGAAGCCGATACCGACACACCCGGCATCCGCGTGCAACCGGCTGCCTTGCCCACACTATTGCTCATCGGCTGCGGCGGCCTGGCCCTCGGCCAAATTGTGTTCAGCGGGATGAAGCTCTTGGCGCTCAAAGAACTCACGCCAGCCAACATCAGCAGTGCGCCATTGCTGGCTTTACTGCCCGTCACCAGTGGCTTGGCGCTCTCCGCCATCTGCGAGGAAATTATTTTTCGCAGCATGATTCAGTCGTCGGCGGGCCAAGTGATGGGTGGCAAGGCCAGCGTGCTATTCACCGCCTTGCTCTACGCCGTGATGAGCCTGGGCAACATGGCCGCCCTCAGCTTGCTGCCAGAGTTCGCGCTGGTGTTCGTCATCGCGCTGCTTTTCGGCGTCATTGTGTATTGGAGCGGCTCCATCGTTGGCACCTCGCTGGCCCACATCGTCCTCAACATCACCACCTTTGTACTGCTGCCCTCGGGCGCAGCCAACATCGCCATACTACTGCCCTTGCTGATGGCAGGCAGCACACTCTTAGGCACATGTGGCCTAGTCTGGCTGGCGCTGAGGCAAAACCAGTAGATCAATCACGAATCCCCAATCCCTAGTCACTTTCCCATGACCACCACCGTAACCCCCGCCGTCCTCTCCATGTCCGATGCGCTCACGCTCACCTCACTGGCGATTGTGCCGACGTTGGTCTTGGTTGTGTTGCTCATACAACGTGGCTTGGCCAGTAGCCTAAATAGCAAGCGTGCTACGCTCATCTCGCAAGCCACCAGTGTCGCAGTCGTGCCGCTTATCTTCGTCTTTCTCATCGCCATCGTCACCAGCACCCTTGCGGCGTGGGGTGGGCCGCGGTAATTTCGTAAATGACCCCGACCTCTAAACGGAAGAAATC
>JAYTNY010000295.1:0-11015 GCA_043748055.1 Roseobacter sp. | reverse complement strand
TCGTTGATACAAACCGTAGCGCTCGAATCGTTCACCACCTTTGGCGATCTGCTCAAATATCTGCGGCAACGCGAGCGGTTGACGCAACGCGAGTTGGGTCTGGCCGTTGGCTATGGCGAGGCGCAAATCAACCGCCTGGAGCGCAACACCCGCCTGCCCGATGTCAGCCTGGTTGTGGCTCAGTTCATTGCGGCCCTGCATTTGCAAAACGATCCGCTCGCCGCCGCCCGTTTGGTTGAGTTGGCGGCCCACGCACGCGGGGAGCCAGTTCCCGCTTCGTTCAGCATCACCCGCACCACGCGGCGCGAGGTTGAAGTTATTGAAGAGTTTGACCTTTCACTTGCCAAACGCGGCAGCAATCTATTGGCCCAAACCACATCGTTTATTGGCCGTGAAGATGAAGTGAACAAACTGACCGAGCGCTTAAAGGCGACGCGGCTAATTAGCTTGACCGGCGCGGGCGGCTGCGGCAAAACCCGTCTCTCGCTCCAAGCCGCTGCAACCTTGCAAAATGCTTTTGCGGATGGCATTTGGTTGATTGAGCTGGCCCCCATTACCGACGGCGCGCTGGTGCCGCACGCCGCGGCCAATGTGTTTGGTCTGATTGATCAGTCGGACACTCCGCCGCAAGAGGTGCTCACCCGTTTTCTAGCCGCCAAGCGTGCGCTGCTCATCCTCGACAACTGCGAACACGTCATCGACGCGTGCGCGCAGTTTGCGGCGCATCTCTTGCAGCATTGCCCACATGTTCACTTGCTAACCACCAGCCGAGAGTCACTGAGCATCGCTGGCGAAGTGAATTGGCGTGTGTCTTCGCTCTCGCAAGCCGAATCCGTGCGCTTGTTTGTCGAGCGTGCCCTTGCCTTGCGCCCCCACTTTGCGCCCACCGATTCTGACCTCGCCACCATTGCAACCATTTGCCAGCAGCTAGACGGCATCCCATTGGCGATTGAGTTGGCCGCAGCGCGCCTCAACGTGCTGACGCCGCAGCAAATTGCGAACAGGTTGGATGATGGTCTGAACCTGCTCACCTCCAACCGGCGCGGCACGGTGCCACGCCACCAAACCCTGCGCGCCACCATCGCGTGGAGCATCCAACTTTTAACCGAGCCAGAGCGCCAATTGCTGATGGGGCTTTCGGTATTTGTGGGTGGCTTCACCGCCGATGCTGTTGAAGCAATCTGTAATCAAGCCGATGCGCTCGACATACTTGCCAGCTTGGTAGACAAATCGCTGATATTGGCCGATGCCAGCGCAGGCGTGGCGCGCTACCGCATATTGGAGACCATTCGCCAATATGCGGCGGAGTTGTTGGCGCAGGTTAAAGGTGTCGAAGGTGTCAGAAGTATCGAAGCTGCACGCAATCAGCATCTAAATTTTTGTGTGCAGTTGGCCGAACAGGCCGAGCCGTGGCTACAAACCAAACATCGGCAGCTCTGGCTGGATCGCTTGGCGCACGAGTTGGACAATTTTCGCGCGGCGCTGATGTGGTGCCGAGAGTCAAGCAACCACGAGGCACAACTTCGCCTGTCTAGTGCGCTGTGCTGGTTCTGGAACTTTCGCGGCCACATGACCGAAGGCCGCCAGTGGTTAGAGGGCGCGCTGGTGCTGACAGAAGCGCAGGGTGATACGCCGTTGCGCGGAAAAGCCTTCTACGCGGTGTGCTCCTTATCGTGGCGCCAAGGCGAATTCGCATTGTGCTATGCCCAGGCCAAAGAGAGCGTGAGGATTTTGCGTACCCATGATGACCGAAGCGCGCTGGCCAAGGCTCTGGCTTGGCTGACATTGTGCGCGTCTGGGTTTGGCGAGATGACGACCGCACATACGGCAGGAGAAGAGAGCGTTCGCATGTTTCGAGAGATGGGTGATGACTGGGGACTGGCCCTAGCCCTGATGTTTGTGTCTGGCTCGTTGCGTGAATTGGTTGGGTTTAGCGCAGCAGAGGCCGCGTTGCAAGAAAGCGCACACGCCAGCCAGGCTACAAGTGATGTGTGGGCCATCTCGAATGCCATCAATGCCATGGGCACCCATAACTTGGAACAGGGGAATTTTTTGACAGCACGAGACCTGTACCAACGCGGCGCGGAATTGCGCTTGCAAGTTGGTGATAAAACTTTAGCGACTGTGTCTATTAATCAGGTTGGCACTGCCAGTTTAGAGCTTGGTGATTACGCACGCGCCAGAGTTTGTTATCGGCAAGTGGTGTTGATGAATTGGGAAATCGGCAATGTGACCCGAGCGTTATGGGGCATGTTTTCTCTTTCGTGGGTGGCCGTGTTGATGGGCGACATGGCCCGGGCTGTGCAATTGAGGGCGGCGGCTCAGACATTCGACAAGAACGGCGCGGCCCACGAAATCCAGGAACTTGAGCTGGGTCCTCTTACAGATCAAGCCCGCGCTACGCTAGGCGAAGCCGCCTTTACCGAAGCATGGGCGCGGGGCTTGGCCATGTCGTTGGATGAGGCTGTAACCTTCGCCTTGAGAATGTAAAGTAACCTATAAATAACATGTACATCGGCATAGACTGGGGCGGAACCAAAATAGAAGCCGTTGCGCTGGACGCCAGCGGCAACGAGCTGAGTCGCATCCGCCAAGACACCCCCAAAGGCGACTATCGCGGCTGCATTCGCATCATCTGCGATTTAGTGAATCACGTGGAGCAAGAGACCGGGCAAACCGGCTCGGTGGGCATCGGGATCCCCGGCACGCTGGAACCCAAGAGCCGCCGCGCCAAAGGCTGCAACTCCACCTGGCTCATCGGCCAACCCATCGAGCAAGATTTGCAAGGGGCGTTAAACCGCCCCGTTCGTGTGGAGAATGATGCCAACTGCCTCGCCGCATCCGAGGCGATAGACGGCGCGGGCGCGGGTTTTAATGTGGTGTTCGCCATCATCATCGGCACGGGTGCAGGCGCGGGCATTGCCATTGGCGGCAAGCCGCACGCCGGGGCCAACAACAGCGCAGGCGAATGGGGCCACAACCCACTGCCCTACCCAGATATCAGCGAAATCCCTGGCCCGCCCTGCTATTGCGGCAGACACGGCTGCATGGAGACCTGGGTCTCTGGCACTGGCCTGCAAAACGATTACTTGCGCCACGCCAACACCGAACTCAAGTCAAACGAGATCATCGAGAAGATGCGCGGCGGCGACCATCTGGCGCGCAGGATCTATCGGCGCTATGTCAATCGCATGGCGCGCGGGCTGGCGCTCGTTGCCAACATCCTCGATCCCGATGTATTCGTGCTGGGCGGTGGCATGTCCAACATCACCGAGCTATACGATGACCTGCAACCCGAACTGGCAAACTATGTTCTCTCCACAGTCTTCGACACACCGGTTCGCAAAGCTAAGCACGGCGATTCCAGCGGCGTGCGCGGCGCGGCCTGGCTTTGGAGAGAGTAACTAAACCTCACAGGTTGGCCCATAGAGCCTTGAATGACATAGGCCTCGCGGGCCAACCTGTAAGGTTTTAGCGACGCACCCATGACTGAACAACACCTCACCGAACGCTTTGACTTCGGCATAAACCTAATCCGCGAGGCAAGCGCATTGGCCGCCAGCTACTTCAACAACATTGGCGCACTCACCATCGAAAGCAAAGGCCCACAAGACATGGTGAGCGAGGCCGACCTCAATGTGGAAATTCTGATTCGTGATCGCCTGAAAGCCCGTTTCCCCGAAGATGCCTTCTTTGGCGAGGAGACGGGCGCGTCAGCCATTGAAGGCGCCGTCGCTAACAGCGCGGGCATCTGGGTGGTAGACCCCATCGACGGCACGCAGCCCTTCGTCAGCGGCTTGCCCGATTGGTGCATCTCCATCGCCTTTGTCGTCGGCCAGTCCTTGTTGATTGGGCTGGTGTTCGCGCCCATCCTCAACGAATTGTTTGCCTCGCAACGGGGCTGCGGCGCAACCCTGAATGGACAATCTATTTACTGCCGCAAAGGCAACACCATCAAAGACGGCGTGGTAAGCGTGGGCTATTCGATGCGCGTTCCGCCCGAAGCCACACTCACTATTTTGCGCAACTTGTTGGAGGGCGGCGGCAAGTATCACCGCAACGGCTCAGCCGCGCTCAGCTTGTGCTATGTGGCGTGCGGTCGCCTGCTGGGCTACATCGAGCCGCACGTCAACTCATGGGATTGTCTGGGCGCGCTGGCAGTCATTTCTGAGGCTGGCGGGCAGATCAATAATTTTCTCGCGGGCGATGGCTTACTCCAGGGCAATCGTATCGTGGCTGCGCCACCCGCCGTTTATGCAGAGATTGAAGGTCTGTTCAAGGCGAGGAACGCGCCCTGACCAAAGTTGTTTTGTGGTTGAATTACGGCATGTGGAAATGGCTGAAACGAAGTTTGGTATTCATCATCGGTGCGGTGTTGGGTGTGCAAGTGGGCATCCGTGTGCTGTTGCAATTCAAGCCGCTCATTACGCCTTCGTGGATCGGGCCGCTCTTGCTCTCGCCCATCCGCATGCTTTACCGCAACCCACAGCGCGTGCTGGATTTTGTAGGGCCGCATCGCGGTGAGACGATTTTGGATTTGGGCTGCGGCAACGGCATGTTGACACTGGAAGCCGCCAAGCGCGTGGGCGCAGAGGGCATTGTTCATGCTGTAGATGTGCAGGAGAAAATGATTGACCTGCTCAACAAGCGCCTTAGCCAGACCGAGTTGCAAAACGTAAGGGCACACGTGGCCCCTGCCACGCGCCTGCCATTGCCAGATTCGAGCGTAGACCACGCCATCATGATCTCGGTGCTGCCAATGGTGGCCGACAAGGGCGTGGCCTTGCGCGAGGTGTTCCGCGTGTTGCGACCCGGCGGTACGCTGGTGATTGGCGAAGAAATTTTGGAGCCAGAATACGTGCGCGCCCGAACGATTCAGCGCTGGGCCGAACAAGCCGGGTTTAACCTCGTCGTCAGCGATGGCCGCGCCATCGAGTACCTCCTCAAGTTCACCCGCCCACTGACGACCGTGGAAATGGTGAAAGAGGCCATGAGTTAACGCCTCACCAATGGCAAATATGCACGCGGCGTAACTACTACGGGAACAGCCGTAGCCGCAGAAGTTGGCGTTGATGCTTTTGTGGGTGTTGGCGTAAGAGCGCCCGGCCCAGGGGTTTGCGTCGGCACGGGCGCACCCAAGCTGCCATACGCCACTCGCAACGTTGGCCTACCCGCCGCGTTCCAATCGCCCGTGTCCGACGAGACGAAGTATTTGCCGCTGTGATAGTCCTCGTCGGCGGAGTACAGCGCCAGCCGAAGCGGTTGGCCTGCCTGTTGTGCTTTCATCACCGCGTACGTCACATCCCACGTCCACGGCACACCCGGCCAGCCAGGGAAGGTTAGCATCGGGTTCACCTGCGCCTGGCTCACGTTTTCCAGGGCCAACGGCGCGTTGTTCCAATTGAGCTTGGCTTCGTCCCAATCTTCGCTAACCGAGGAGAGCTGAATGAGCGAAGGCTTGGCCTGCCCCACATCCCCAGAGTTGCCCATTTGGTGCAACGTGAGCGAGGCCGAGATAACAGTTTGCCCCGCTGGAATGGCGCTAAGCGAAAATGCCATGTAGACCTTTGAGAAGCACGGCCAATCGGCAATATCCACCTGGTTCTGAATGTTGTAGTCGGGGTATTTATCGGTGCTGTTGGGCAGCGTGTCGTAAACGTGTTCGGGCCACTCCGTCCAGAAGTCCAACTTGTCGCCACAAATCGTATGCCCACCCACCGCGCCATCCTTTACCACTGCATTGTTGAGTTTGTGCGCGATGGTGGCTGTGCCCGTGTAATTCACTTTATTGGGCACAAACACAGGCAACCCAAAAGACAATTGGCCCCAACTTTCCGGCTGTGCATGGTTAAAACTTTCGGGCCAAAACGGGTTGGCAATGGGCGTGCCCGCGCTGTTATCCCGATCATGCACCACCACGGCCATGCGCCAGGTTGTTTGGTTTTGGGGCTTGTTGATGAAGCCCAGACTGGCAAACGGAATGCGATACAGCATCGTCCAGCCGCGCGCATCGCCATCGTTGTTGTAGCTGGCCCCACGCCAGCCCGGTTTGGCCGTGAAGGCGGTGTTGGCTTTGGCCCATGTGCCGCCAGCAGCGTTGTACGCCACCCGAAAAGCCTCACTCGCATTAGCCAACTGCGCGCTGAAGCGGTATGAGGTGCTGCCCAGCCCACCACTGGCTGCTGTGTCCACATACAACGTTGTGGCATCCCATGCAGTTAGTGTGGCTTCGGTGGGTGCGTCGTCGTACCACAATTTGTTGTCGATGATGGCGACATAGACAATGAGTTCCGAATCGTTGTAGCCCACCCGCACATCGGCATAGTTACTGGTGCGACTAATGCGCCCAAACCAGAACACCGCGCCCTCGCCATTCTTAAAGGCGTTGCCTGCGCCAAAGTAAGGCGCGTGGATGATGCGGGTGGTGGCGGTGGGGGTGGCGAGAGATGGGTAAGCGGGGCTGAGTAGAAGCGCGAAGAAAACAGCGATGAGTGAGCGATGAAGAACTGAACGGGGGTTCTTCAACAATATTCCTCCTGGTGTCATGTGCGACGCATGCGTCGCACGTAGCGGTTACGCATCCAATTTACCAGCTTGGGAATGCGTCGGGCCGCAAAGACAAACCAGGTTTCTTGAAGAAACCTGGTTTGTCTTCGCTTGGTACATACTTGGCCCCATGACACACACCATTCGTTACGCCATTGTGGGCGGGGGGGCGGGCATTGCGGCCACGCACCTGGCCGCGCTTAAGAAGCTGGAACATGCCCAGGTGGTTGGGTTGGCCGACCCCAACCCGCAGCCCGCGCAGCAACGCGCCGCCGAACTCGGCTGCGCCTGCTACACCGATTACCACGCCATGCTGGCCGAGGTGAAGCCCGAAGTCGTGGTGATTTGCGCGCCGCACCCGCTGCACCGCGCCATCGCCGAAGCGGCGTTTGCAGCAGGTGCGCACGTCCTCACCGAAAAGCCGATGGCGATTCAGGTGGCCGATGCCGATGCCATGATTGAGGCGGCGCAGGCGGCTGGTAAATTTCTCGTCATCAATTTTCAGCAGCGCTTCCGCACAGCCATTGCCCGTGCTAAAGCCTTAATTGATGAGGGTGTGATTGGCGACCTGGTGCGCGTGTTCAGCGTGGAACCGTGGTACAGGCCTGCGGCGTACTACAAATTAGGAGCAGTCGGTGGCAAGCCATCGTGGCGCGGCACCTGGCGCGGCGAGGGCGGCGGCATATTGATGAACCAAAGCCCGCACACGATGGACTTGCTGTGTTATTTGGCGGGCATGCCCAGCAAAGTGTGGGGCTGGACGCGCACACGCGGGCACGCTATCGAAGTGGAAGACACGTTTCAGGCCATGCTGGAATTTCCGAATGGCGCGCCGGGGTTTATTACCGCCAGCACCTTCGAGACGGGCGCGCAGAAGCGCTTGCAAATAGTTGGTGAGCGCGGGCTGATCGAGATTGTTGACGAAACGGTCTACGTCTCGCGCTTCGCCCAGCCCATCCGCGAGTTTCTGCAAAGCTGCACCGAGCCGTTTGCCGCACCCGCCAAAACCACCGAAGTGCTGGACTTGCCCGATGTCAGCGGCGGCCACTTGGCCGTTTACCAAGATTTGCAGGAGGCGATTTGGACAGGCCGCCCACCATTGATTACCGGCGAGCAAGGCCGCATGAGCCTGGAGTTGTCGAATGCGATCACGCTCTCATCTCAGGAGGAGCGAGCGGTGACGCTGCCGTTGGATCGGGCGGCGTATGCGAGGGTGTTGGCGGGGTTGCAGGGTGCGTAATCACAATGCCTCTATCTCCTCAAACCCCACCACCCCTGGCGCACCTGGCGCATAGCGAATGCGCCCGCTGCCCAACTCGGCCACGCACGACCACAGCGTGGTGAGCGACCCGCTGAGGCCGCACACCGGCGTAGTGCGGTCGGCCATGATCCGTTCG
The DNA here is from genome assembly GCA_043748055.1 of Roseobacter sp. Lineage (GTDB taxonomy): Bacteria > Chloroflexota > Anaerolineae > J036 > Brachytrichaceae > JANMVQ01. The sequence goes on along the minus strand of JAYTNY010000295.1, from coordinate 3,072 downwards.
GCATCATCCAGAAGTGACTCGACAGGTTTCGCCTCAACCAGCGCGGCTTGGCTAAGAAAATTCAGCCGACACTCAGAGTTCGTCTTCGCGCGTCGGCCTTGCAACGGCTGCATGTCTGGGTGGCGGTAGTGGTTGGTGGCAGCCAGAACATTGCCCTCCATCGGCCACAAACGCGCACGGCGCGGGTCGGCTTCGATGACAAATGCCTCATGCCTATCGGCCAGCAAATAGTTGAGGGAGCTGAGGTGGGGCAAGTGCAGCAGCAGGTCGGCGGCCTCGCGGGCAGTGCGGCACAACTCCAGGGCCATGCGTGCAACGAGGTGAAACGGCACACCGGGTTGCACCTCGTCATCGCTGGGGTTGTCGGTCATCACTACATGCAGCGAGGCGAACAGGCCATGTTCGTTGATGCCATCGTAACGCCCACCTGGCACGCCGCCGCGTGCGCCGATGCTGGCGTAGGCATGCGCATTGGGCACAAAGCGAATGCGCTGGCGGCGGGCTTGCATGGGCCAGTAGTCGTAATTGCGGCCCACAATTGCGACCTCACCCCCGGCCCCTCTCCTCAAAGGAGAGGGGAGGAAAAGCACAAACGTGGAGCAACCTTCGCCTTGCTCTTCTAATTCGCTGGCTTTGATGCGGGCTTTGAGATTGACGCGGCAACACAGTTGCCACAGCGTTTTGGGGTCAAGGCGCTGCGCATCGGCATAGGCCAAAAACTCATCGGCCAGAGGTGGATGTATTTCGCGTACGACATCAAAACAGGCCTGCGCAAAAGGCGGCAGCGCAGGCCGCGCCCACCACGGCTGCATTTTGAAGGGCGGATCGGCTAGGCCCAGCGCATAGCCCACATCGGCGTGGCTGGCCGGGGCGAAGTTGAAATAGCGGTAATCGGGTGGCTCGTCGGGCATCATCATTGCGCAAAAATCTATTCTCACGCAGCGCTCGTAGGGGGCGCAGCATGCTGCGCCTCTACTCAGTCAACTCGCGCAGACCGGTTTCCACTTCGGCGCGGGGCAGGCCACCGGCTTCTAGCTCGTGGTCGTTGTATTGCAGCAGGCGCTTGTAAAACGCTACCCCACCCTCGCCAATCGCGTCATCTTCGTCCTCGCCCGCTGCCGAATCCAGCATGTCGTACAACATATCCTCGGCTTTCGAGAATTGGCCGACGCGCTCGTAGACCTGAAAGAGCCGGTCTTTGGTGCGCAACGGCAGCGGCACCTCTTGCTCTTGCAACGCCTCGGCAAATTGCTCAATGCGGCCCAGGTGATCCGCCATGGGCGCATGTGTCAATTGCAGCGCCACCTGCGTGAGAACGTTGAGCGCCTTGAGATAACGCACATCGCTTTGCTCGTAATCGCCGCGCGCTTCAAACGCTTTGGCTTCCATGTCCAACAAGTCGGTCAGCATGAGCGCCTTGCTGGCATCCCCGCCGCTGTTCAGGCTAGTCATCAGCACCAGGTAGTCATCGGGCGCGTTGGCGATGAAGTCCGAATCCATGCCGAGCAAGGCCTTGAAGGCTTCGTTAATTTCTTCGAGCGCCTCTTCGTATTCCTCGCCGTTGACCTTGCGCTTGAGGGCAAGCAAAAAATCGCCGAACTGCTCAATCATGCGTTTGATGTAGTCTTGGGAGTAAGCCATTGTTAAAGTTTGTGCAGCACCTTCACCGCGTCAATCACTTTGCTCATGTCGGTTTCTTTGGATTGGGCTGCGCCAAACGGATCAACCACACGTTCGACTCGTTCATCACCGCGCAATAGCCGCAGCGTATTCAATACGCCATAGCTGAGCGCGGGCAGATCGTAGCCGCCCTCCAGCACCGCCACCATGCGCCCACCGCAAAACTCCTCGCTGAGCTGGGTTAGGCCGCGCACCATGTCCGCAAAGCCTGTGAGCGAAACGCCGAGCTGCGCCTGTGGGTCGTGCCAGTGCGCATCGAACCCAGCCGAGACCAACAGCAGTTGGGGTTTGAAGCGCTGCGCCAGCGGCGCAATCACTTCGCTAAAAATTCGGCTGAACGCGCCATCCCCCGCACCCGGCAACAACGGAATATTTACTGTAGCGCCCTGCCCTGCCCCTCTGCCGGTTTCGTTGAGGTGGCCCGTGCCGGGATACAACGGCATTTGATGCGAACTGACGAACAGCACGCGTGGGTCATCGTAGAAAATAGCTTGCGTGCCGTTGCCGTGATGCACGTCGAAGTCCACGATCATGACACGGTCTAGCCCCCCCCCGGCCCCCCCCGCACGCGGGAGGGGAGAAAGAGCCGCCTTTGCGGCAAAGGCGATGTTGTTAAAAATGCAAAAGCCCTCGCCATGATCGGCAAAGGCGTGGTGGCCGGGTGGGCGAACGAGGGCGAAGGCGCGTTCCACCTCGCCTTGCAGCACGGCCTGGGTGGCGCGCAAGCCAGCGCCTGCGGCCAGCGCGGCAGCGTCGTAGCTGGCATCGTTCAAATAGGTGTCCGCGCCCATGTGCCCACCGCCAAAGCCCGCAATGCTCAGCACCTCGGCGATGTAATCGTGCCGATGGACTTGCGCCAGTTCGGCTTCGGTTGCGGCTTTGAAACTCAACTCAGTCAGTTCATCCAACGCGTTTTCTTTGCGCAACAAGTTCACGATGGCGCGCAGCCGCGCATCGCTTTCAGGGTGGCCGGGGTAGGTGTGTTCGAGGAACAGCGGATCGTAGAGGTAGCCGACGGTTTTCATAGGGCTGAACCCCCGACCCCTAAAGGGGAGTCGTAGATTTACTCAACGACTCCCCTTTAGGGGTCGGGGGTAGATTATGCAAATTCTGATTGAGGCGTTTCTTCGAGGATTGGCCGCTCGGAGCGCGGGAAATGCTCGATGAGAATCTCGCCGAATAAGTTGTCTTGAAAGACGCGGACTTCGTAACGCTTGAGTAATTCGAGCAGGGCCAACAGCGTGACCACGACTTCGACACGCGTGTCTACCCCTTCGAGAATGTCACCAAATTGAATGCGCGGCTTGCTCTGCACGGCATCGGTGATGCGATCCATGCACTCGTTGACGGTGAAGGGCAAACGCCGCACGATGGTGTTGGCTTCGGGCAGCG
>JAYTNY010000294.1:0-2155 GCA_043748055.1 Roseobacter sp. | reverse complement strand
GAGCGTGCCGGAGCAGCGCGGCAACTATGCCTATTACGCACACACGCAAGAAGGTTTGCAATATCGCTTTTGTTGCCGCAAGAAATTGGGCGAAGAAGTCGGAAAAGAAGTGGCAGAAGAAATTCTGCTGGACCAGAATGCGATGGCGGCGGGCCACAGCTACTTCCGCGTAGGCGTATTTGCGCCCAGCCTAGATAACCGCTGGCTGGCCTACTCAACAGATGTCAATGGTGACGAGGTCTACACAATCGCCATCCAAGACATGCAGACGGGCGAGGTGTTGAGCGAACAGATGCCCAACACGACGTATGGTCTGGCCTGGGCCAACGACAGCCGCAGCTTTTTCTACACTGTATTGGATGCAGCCAAGCGGCCTTACCAAGTTTTTCGGCATGTGTTGGGCACCGACCCGGCCCAAGACCAACTGATGCACCACGAGGCCGACGAGCTATTCAGCGTCTATGTAGACAAGACCGCCAATGATGCCTACATCCTCATCAACCTGCACGCCTTTGGCAGCACCGAGGTGCGGCTGTTACCAGCCGATGCACCAGAAGTCGAGGGCGAGTTTGCCGTGTTCCATCCGCGTGAGAAGGATTTGGAGTATGAGATTGAGCATATAGGGCATGTAAAGCATGTAAAGCATGATGACGAAAAGTTTTTGGTGGTGACAAATTGGCAGGCCGTGAACTTCCGGCTGATGATGTCGCCGGTGAACGCCATGACCAAAGAACACTGGCGCGAGCTGGTTCCACACCGCGCCGATGTGTTTTTGCAAAAAGTGATTCCGTTCCGCGATGCGTTGGTGCGGCTGGAACGCGAGGGCGGGCTGCGACGCATTCGCTATAGCAAGCCGGATTTGAGCGAGGGGCACGAGGTTGAATTTCCAGAGCCGACGTTTACTTGGTCTACGCACAATCATCAGAATTACGCCTCCAACACGCTGCGGTTCACCTACACGTCGTTGGTTACGCCCAACTCGGTGGTGGGTTTTGATTTGGCCGCGCATGCGTGGCAGTTGCGCAAGCAAGATGAAATTCCCAGCGGCTATGACGCCGCGCAATACCAATCCGAACGGATTTGGGCGACGGCACCCGATGGCGTGCAGGTGCCGATTTCGTTGGTGTATCGCAAAGGCTGCGCACAGCCGGGACCGCTGCTGCTGTATGGCTATGGCTCGTATGGCTCGCCGGTAGACCCAGCGTTTAACGCCAACCGGCTGAGCTTGTTGGACCGGGGCGTGGCGTTTGCCATTGCGCATATACGGGGCGGCAACGAGATGGGCCGCCAATGGTATGACGACGGCAAGCTGATGCACAAGCGCAACACGTTTACGGACTTTATTGCCTGCGCCGAGCACTTAATCGCATTAGGCATTACCGCAGCGCCGCAACTGGCAATACAAGGCAAGAGCGCGGGCGGCCTGCTGGTGGGCGCAGTCATGACGATGCGGCCCGACCTGTTTTGCAGCGTGATTGCGGATGTGCCGTTTGTGGATGTGATTAGCACCATGAGCGACGCCAGCATCCCGCTGACAGCGCAGGAGTGGGAGCAGTGGGGTAACCCCGCCAACAAAGCCTTCTACGCCTACATGAAGTCGTACTCGCCCTACGACAACGTGCGCGAGGTGAACTACCCAGCGTTGTTGCTCAAAGCAGGTTGGGTAGACCCGCGCGTGCAGTATTGGGAACCCGCCAAGTTCGCCGCCAAACTACGCGAGATGAAAACCGATACCAACCCGTTGCTGCTGAAGACCAACATGAACGCCGGGCACTTCGGCTCGTCGGGCCGGTTTGATTTTTTGAAAGAGATTGCGTTTGACTTTGCGTTTGTGTTGGATGGGTTTGATGTGGGGGCGTAGGTGAGTTTGGCTATGCTGTTGATGCCCATCGTGCGCCAGTTAATCAACTGGGCAGAACAACAAGACGCGGTTCGAGCGATGCTGTTAACCAGCACGCGTGCTATCCCCAACGCCCACATTGATATCTTCTCTGATTATGATGTTGTGCTCATCGTTCAAGACATCCATCCATTTATTGAAGATAAAACGTGGCTGCAAGTCTTTGGCAAGGTGTTGGTCACTTATTGGGATCCTATTCACCCTAATCCAAGTTTTGGCATCGAGCAATCTGGCAACATCATCCAATATGCAGAT
>JAYTNY010000293.1:0-6601 GCA_043748055.1 Roseobacter sp. | reverse complement strand
GTTTGGATGGGAGTGTCGGCGTTTAGCGCACCTGTGGGGAAGGTCACGCGTACGCGGTCGGTGGCTTGCACCGTTGTCTCGGTGGCGCTGGCAATGGTGTCTTGGCGTGTGCTGCCCACCCAGACAGGCGTGAGGCGCACAACTTGGCTGGGCAGAGCTGGGCCGACGAGCGTGGTGCGCAAGAAAATCTGCGAGGGCGTGGCGGGCGCATTTACCGTAAGGGTCAATTGACTGAGGATGCCAATGCCACTGGCGGCACCAGCACGCCAGCGCAACTGCCGCGCCCCTGCGTCATACTCAACATTCGCAGCGCTACTCGCCACATACTCTATGCCCGCAGGCAGGCTAACGGTCACGGTCAAGTTTGTCGTCGCCGTCATCGCCTGCAAAGCTACATAGGCGATAAGTTGCCGGGCGTTGGGGGTGAAGATGCCGCCATCGGGCAACGGGCTGCCATCAAAACGAACGCGCCCAACCACGCGTTCGCTGGCGTCTGGGTCGTCTTCGGATGGGGCTGCTGTGGCGGTTTCTTGCTCGGGGCGGCGTGGGTTGTTGGCGGTGTTTGTTGGCGGCTGTTGCAGAAAATGCTGCACGGTTTCGTCCAGCGTCAATTCCGATAATGCCTCGGCGGCAGGCTTTGGCTCATCCGCAATGCCGGATGTAAGCGGTAGGGCTGATGGGTTTAGGGCCTCGCGCGCGAGGACGCTGGGCTGCGGTATGCGAGTGATGGCAATGACGGAAGCCGATGGAGGCCCCATCAACCCCACCCCCAAACTGCACCCCAAGACAAGACGTATGACTACCCAGCGACGATGTGCTGCAATGCGGCGCGACATGCGATGCATGAATTCCCCCTGTGATGCGAACGATACGACGATGCTGCCGAAATAAACCTCACAGGTCGGCCCAAAGTGCCTCGATAAACATAGGCTTCGCGGGCCGACCTGTGAGGTTGAGCAACAGGTTTTATCGCCTTACGTCCACCTACGCCATTGCCATTCGAGGGGATTTTATGCTACCGTGTAAACTGGTATTGCGCCTGCCCAAACGAATAGGGTTTTGGCATGGATGCAATTGATGTAGCCTGCGCAACAAAAGCGCCGATCAATGACATGATCGGCGCGTAGTTGTGTATAGGGCAGGTTGCAAATTTATCTGGCATCGTAAGGTTGTTCGGTGGCTGGTGATGGGGATTCATTTGCTGCAAGTTTGACCCTAAAGGTGGCGCATCTACTTCACAGTCATCACAGGCTTGGCCGCGTCACCTGGTGCTACAGTAATCAGATACTCAAGCAACGCAGCTGCTTCGCTAGCGTGCTTCTCTGCACTTGGGTGGTCGATCTCGCGCTCATAATCAACCAACATTTGCATAAGCGCAATAGCGCGAGCGAGTTCGCCTTGCTTCAGATATTCGTTGCCTAAATGCCACGAGCTAATTGCTTCAGCTTTGTGGTCGCCGATTTCGTGGGCGATGGAAAGCGTTTGCTCATACATCTCAATAGCTCGCTGTGGCTGATCCAACTCGGCATAGCAACTTGCCATGCCGGCTAGGTCATAGCTTTCACCAAGGCGATTGCTGATCTCGCGGTCAATCAAAAGTGCTTGCTCATATAACTCGATGGCTCGTTGTGGTTGACCCAATTGGGCAATGCAGGTTGCTAGATTAGTCAAGGCAGTACTTTCGGCTGCTTTTTGCTTGACAGAACGCGCAGCCTCTAACTGCGCTTGCAGCCAAACGATGCTTTGGCTAGGGTGAAAGCGTAGACTCCGCGTGTACGCTGTCGCGTCGACTAGCCCCACCAAACTTTGTGGGTCTCCAAGATCCGTAAGGTTTTTGAAGGCCGCCTCGATATGGCTACGCTCGCGGTCAAACAATTTCAAGCCAGCCATCACTTGGCCTTCCACATACCAATTTTTGGCAATATCGGCAACACCTGTGAAATATGCTGCATGTGCTTGCAGCGCGGCGCGCACGTCATCAGCATGCTCACCCAGCTTCGCCCCCGCAAACTTGTGCAACAAATCGTGCCACTTAAAACGCTCAGTCGCCTCCACAAACTCCAGAAGGTTCAGCCGCACCAGCGCGTGCAATGCCTCCGTGTAGGGATCGGATCGCGGCGCTGAGGACAGCGCAGAGCGATCCGATCCCTGGATCACCGCCACCCCCGCCGCCTCGTCAAAATCGGCGGGCATCACGCTGAGTGCGCGGAAGACGACTTGTTGCGTCGCCGTCAACGTCTGGTAGCTGGCCTCGAACACGGCTTGTACATCCAGCCCACGCCCGGGCGCGGCCAGCAGCGCCAGGCCTTTGGCGTGCAGGTCGCTCAGGTAAGCCTCGGCACGTTTGCTGGGGTTGGCCCGCAAATAGCCACCCATCACCTGTCAGGCAATTGGCAAGCCGCTGGCTGCCTCGGCCAATGCCTGGGCATCGGCATCGCTTAGCGCGGGGCGGTAGTGGCGCAAAAGTTGGATGGCTTGGGCGGTGGGCAAGGCGCTCAGGTGTTGCAGTGGCGCACTTTCCAAACGCCCGCGCGCCGTCACCAAAATCAGGATGCCCGGCGGAGGCGGCAACAGCGGCGCAATCTGCGTGTCGTCGCTGGCGTCGTCCAAAATGAGGATGGCGCGCTTGGGGCGCAAGGCTTGCCAGTACAAGCCTTGCAGCAAGGTCACGTCGTCGGGCAGTTTGGCTTCCGGGTGCAACCGGTTCAGCACATATTCCAACGCCTGCTGGGCTGTCATTGGCGTATTGCCGCTGTGTGCGCCCAGCGGAATCACCAGTTGTGCGTCGGGGTAGTCGGCCATCAGCAGATTCGCCACGCGGTGGGCCAGCTCGCTCTTGCCCACGCCGCCCATGCCTTCAATCGCCACCACGCTTTGGCCGCTTTTTATTTGGGCGAGCAAGTTGGCGATGTCGTCCTCGCGCCCAACGAACGTTGGATTGCCGGGGCGCAACTGGCACAGCGCGCCGCGCTCGGCTTGGGTAAAGGCGTTGGGTCGCTCGGCGTTTATTTTGGCGACGAGCGCATCCAGCTGGTCGCGGCGTTGGCAATGCTGCACTAGGATGCGCGTCTTCACGCTCAAGCTGTCGTGTGTTGCCCAATCGGCTTGCACCTCGGGGAAATGGTCGGCACAGAACACGATGAGTTCTTCTTCATCGAAACAACGAATGAGTTCGTGGCGGATGTCGGCGGGGGTGGGCATAGAGGGTGAGAAGCGAATCATAGCGCAGCGATGAGGAAATCGTTGACCTCGACGTCAACGTTAACGTCGACGATCACGGATAAGCCCCGCGCTCTTTCACAACTCATCCCTTTCTCACGTCCTGCACGATAATCCCAATCATAAGAGGTGTTAACCGATGTTCAAATCTGTCTCCGATGTGACGACCGGGCTGCTAGGCCAGCAGTACATAGCTTCTGACGAAATTTCCACCGTGGTGTATTTAGCCGAGCGCATGGGCAAGCCCATCTTGGCCGAGGGGCCAGCAGGCGTAGGCAAAACTGAGTTGGCGAAGGCTTGGGCCGCCAGCAGTGGCCGCGAACTCATCCGCCTGCAATGCTACGAAGGCTTGGACGAAGCCAAAGCCCTCTACGAATGGGAATACAGCAAGCAAATGCTGTATACGCAACTGCTGCGCGACAAGCTCAACCAGGTGATGGGCGAAGCGCCCACATTGGCCGCCGCCGCCGATCGCTTGGGCCAGGAAGAAAACGTGTTCTTCAGCAAGCGCTTCTTGCTGCCGCGCCCCTTGCTGAAAGCCTTGATGAACGACAAGCCTGTCGTGCTGCTGATTGACGAGATTGACCGCGCCGATGCCGAGTTCGAGGCCTTTTTGCTCGAAATTCTCAGCGACTTCCAGATCAGCGTGCCGGAGTTGGGCACGATTAAGGCCACCCACCAGCCGATGGTGGTGCTGACCAGCAACAACACCCGCGAACTCAGCGAAGCATTAAAGCGCCGCGCCCTTTATCTCTACGTGGATTACCCGACCTTCGAGAGCGAACTCAAGATCGTCAAAATGCGTGCGCCAGATTTGTCGCCCGATATGGCCAAGCAATGCGTCGAAATTGTGCAGCGCCTGCGCGAACTTGACCTGAAGAAAAACCCCAGCGTGGCCGAGACCGTAGACTGGGCCAAAGCCCTCATCGCCATCAACGCCAAACACCTCGACGAGAAAACCCTCAACGAGACGCTGAGCGTCATCCTAAAACACGAAAGCGATATCCAACGTGCCCGCCGTGCGCTGAGCAGCGGACGAACGGCCAAAGACGTAGGCTTACGCTAAAGGACGAATGACGAGTAACGAATGTCGAATGATTTCGCTCGACATTCGTCATTCGCCGCTCGGCATTTGAAAGATGGATCAACGAATCGTCGAGTTCATCACCGCCCTTCGTTCGCAGGGCGTGCGCGTGTCTTTGGCCGAGAGCGCCGATGCCATTCGGGCCATCAGCGCCATCGGCATCATAGACCGTGAGATGTTCAAGAGCGCCCTCAAGGCCACGCTGATTAAAGAACCAGCGGATGTGGGTGCGTTTGACCAAGCCTTCCCGCTGTATTTCGGGCACGAGGGTGCGCCCATGCAATCGCCGGATGGCCTGACCGAAGAACAACAGCAGCAGTTGCAAGATGCGATTGAAAACTTGCGCGAGCAGATCAAGCAACTGATGCAGATGCTGGCCCAGGGCCAGCGCCCATCTAAAGAACAGATGGAGCAGGCCGCCAAACAAGCGGGCATCAATATGCAACGCATGCGCAGCACCAACCCCGAGGTGCGCGAATGGCTGACCGAGCGCATGTTGCGCCAAATGGGCCTGACCCCGCAGCAGGTCAAAGATGCGTTGGAGGCTTTGCTCAAGCAGCTTAAGGCCGAGGGCATGGATGCGCAGGGCCGCCAGGAAGTGCGCGAGACTGTGCAGGGCAACGCCGAGGCCATGCGCGAGCAGGTCGGCAGATTCGTGGGCCAAAGCCTGTTGCAACAGCCCAACGAGCAACGCCGCCAGAAGATTGATGACTTGATGGACAGACCGTTGTCCTCGCTGAGCGAGGCCGAGACCGACGAACTGCGCAACCACGTGCGCCGCCTGGTGGCGCGCTTGCGCAGCCGCGCAGCCTTGCGCCAGCGGCGCGGGCGGCATGGCAATTTTGATGTGAGGGGCACGATTCGTTTTAACCAAAGAAATATGGGCGTGCCTATCGTGATCAAGTTCAAGAAGCGCCACCTCAAACCCAAAATTTGCGTGATCGTGGATGTCAGCACCTCCATGCGCCCGGTCGCCGAATTTATGCTGCGCATGATGTATGAGATGCAAGACCAGGTGAGCAAGGCCAACTCGTTTGCGTTTATTAGCGACATCTTGGATGTGAGCATGATCTTCACCGAACACCGCCCGCAAGATGCCGTGCCGCTGGTGTTGCACAGCTTGCCGCCTGGCCACTACAACACCGATCTGGGCAACGGCATGAACACCTTTGTGCGCGATTATTTAGACACGGTAGACCGCCGCACCACCCTCATCTTCGTGGGCGATGCGCGCAACAATTACAACGACCCCCGCTTAGACTTAATGCAACTGCTCAAACTGCGCACCCGCCGCATTGTGTGGATGAACCCCGAGCCGCCTTACCAGTGGGGCAGCGGCGACAGCGACATGCCCGCCTATGTCCCCTACGCCGACGCCGTCCACCAAGTCGCCACCCTGCGCCAGTTGGCAGATGCGATTGATGATCTTTTTCAGCAGCGCCGCTAGTGGGTGAATGGGGGTTGGTGATTAGTGAATCCCAATCCCCATTCACTAATCACCAACCCCCATTCACCCTATGCCCCCCACCACCCAGTCCATCCTCCGCACCGGTCTTATTGGCGGCATTACGCTGGGCTTTGCTGTTGCTGCACAACGCTTTGCCACAAGTTACGCCATGCAATCGCTGGGGCTTGTCATCGTCATCGTTGGCTTCTCGGTGATTGGGCTGTTTGCCGCGCGAGATAGCGAGGTGAAGCGCGGGCGCGATGGGTTACGCGTGGGCTTGGTCACTGGCCTGGTTGCAGGCTTCTTTGTGGCCCTGGCCTACATCGCCGTCAACATCATCATGGCGCTCGACCCAAAACAGGTTGAGCTGGTGCGCTCCCAATACCCGCAGCAGTTGGCGGCGCTACGCGAGGTGGCCCCCGCCCTGGCCGCGCAATCTCTGGCGCAGTGGAACGCCATGAACGCCAAAGAACAAGCCGCCTTCACCCAGATGGCATTCAGCATCGCCGCCTGTTGCGGCGTCGCGTATCCCCTCATGGGCAGCGCATTGGGGGCCATGGGTGGTGCCATTGCGCCCGGCATGTTTGGGGCCAGGAACGAACTGTAATGAGTGACTCACGTTACGCAACCGTAACTTCTGCACGAAAGCATTCTGAGCGAAGTCGAAGGATGCGGATGTGGACAAGCTTCGCTAGCCAAGCTTGACATAGAGCGCATCCTTCGACTTCGCTCAGAATGCTCTGCCCCATAGTTTTTCTGAAGCCGCGTGAAGCCGCGTGAAGCCGCGTGAAGCCGCGTGAAGCCGCGTGAAGCCGCGTGAAGCCGCGTGAAGCCGCGTGAAGCCGCGTGAA
>JAYTNY010000292.1:0-7479 GCA_043748055.1 Roseobacter sp. | reverse complement strand
GTTTCTTAAAGAAACCTGGTTTGTGTCCGCGAGTCCATTGATTACATCTCCACCACCAGCGTTCGGTCAATCTCCGTCAGCCGCTCAAACGCCATCGTCTCCGGGTTCAGCCAATAGTCGTCCTCGCAGCGCACGCCCCAGTTTTTGTCGGGGTAATACAAACCCGGTTCGTTGCAAATAATGGTGCCGGGGCGAATGCGCTCGTCGGGCCGCATGCCGCGAATGCCCATGTTGGGGGCTTCATGCACCGCCAGCCCAAAGCCATGCCCCAGCCCGTGGATATAACCGCTCTTGGCGCTAAAGTTTTTCAGCAGCGTGTCGTGGCCGAACTCATCAAACATCTCGCAAGCCTGATGATTGAACTCCCACGTAAATTTCTCGGCATCAAAACTTTTCTCGGTCGTGGCATGAACCAACATCACCTGCTCATAGGCCAGCTTCACCTCATCCGGCGCATAGCCTAAACACCATGTCCGCGTAATGTCGCTGTGGTAGCCGCCGGGGCCAGCGGGCCAAATATCAAAAATAATTGTTTTGCCCAGTTCAATCACGTCGCTAGGGTTGCCGCCGCTGTGTGGCACCGCTGCATCGCGCCCAATCGCAAAGATGCAGTCGTCCATCGTCATGCCCCGCGCCGCCACCTCGCGCCGAATAAACGTCTTCGTGTCCCCAATCGTCAGCGGCGAGCCATCCGCCTTCACCAGCGTCTCGCCCTGCACCGCATGGCCTTGCAAGAAGCGCTTCGTCGCGGCCATCACGTCCTCGGTCAACCGGCACGCCTGCCGAATCAACGCGGCCTCATCCGCATCTTTGGTTTGTTGCGCTTCGGTTATCACGTCCTTCTCGTACTCCGTCACCACCTCGCAAAACCCGGCTTTGTGGATGGCACTGAGCAGGGCAAAGCTCTTGCCAACGGCCTCGGCGCCATAAAAGCCCACGCGTCCGCCAATGCCCAAATCGGCAAACAAGCGCCGCAGCAGCTCCACCTCCGCCAACAGCCGGTTGCCGCCGTTCTGCTTAATCAGCTCTGGCATGTTGTAGTCGGCCTTGTTAATCAAGTTAAAGCCAGTCTTGGCTGCCTCATCGCGCTCCATCGTGCCATGCACCACATGCGGTGTCTCATCACGTTTCACCACAATGTAACCCTGTGTCACATGCGCCGCGCCCACAAAATAGGTAAAAGCCGTGTTCGCCGCGCCCATGCCATCTGGCCCAATCACACACAGCGCATCCAGCTTGCGCTCCGCCATCAGTTTTGGAAGATCAGATTTCATGCAGACAATGGTAATGCGAATGTCACCCGCGTGCCCACGCCCAACGCGCTCTGTGCGCTCAGGTGGCCGCCATGCGCATCCACAATCTGCTTGCAAATCGCCAAGCCCAGCCCACTACCCGCCGAACCTTCACTTCGAGATTTATCCACCTGATAAAACCGCTCAAAGATGCGTGGCACATCTTCGGGCGGGATGCCTGCGCCGGTGTCCAACACGCTCACTTCAACGCCGTGCTTACCCACTTGCGTCTCTAGCGTTACTTTGCCGCCGCTGGGTGTGTGCTTTAACGCATTGTCCAGCAAGTTGGTCATCACTTGCGCGATGCGATCCCCATCCCCCTGCACGGCAGGCAGCGCCGCCAACCGGGTGATGAGGCTGATGCCCGCCACCTGCGCCCGCAGTTGCAATCGCTCTACACACGCCTGCGCAATCTCGTTCAAATCCAACGGCGCATGCGCCATCTGAATGGTGCCAGATTGAATCTGCGCCGAGTCCAGCAAGCCGTTGGTGAGGCGGCGCAAGCGCTCGGCCTCTTCGCGCACAACACGGGCAGCGCGTTGCACATCTTGCGGCTCACTCACCGCCCCATCTTCTATCGCCTGCGCAAACCCCTGAATCGACGTAAGCGGCGTCTTGAGTTCGTGCGAGACATTGGCGACGAAATCACGCTCGGCTTGCTGCGCGGCCTGCACCCGCGCAGCCATGTTGTTAAAGTCTTGCGCCAACTCTTGCATCTCTCTCGGCCCAAACACCGGCACGCGCTGGTCATATTGGCCGTGGGCCATCGCGTTCGCGGCCTCGGTTACTTTTTGGATGGGAGACGCGATGGAGCGGGCAACAAAGATGGACGCCAGCAACGAGACGACCAACGCCGCCAAACTCCCCTGAATCAGCGGTGCGCCCAAGTCATCCAAAGTGGTTATGGCGATGCGGCTTGCGCCGGGTTCGGCCAGCACAAACCACTCCGCTGCTGTTGCGTTGGGTCGCGTCTCAACAGCAGCAAATAGCCAGCGCTGGGCGCGGTCACGAAAATCTCCCACCGCTACAACGCCACGCAATACACCATTAATCGTAATGCTCGTAGTCAAGCTCAAGCTCTTGCCACGCATTGTGGTGCTAATCGTCGCGCCCGCGCCGGGGTTATTGATGTCCTCGATGACCTCGCCTTGCGCATTCAGCAGCAACACCCGCACGCCTTCGTCTTTGCCAAAGCGAGCCAGCCGTTCGCGCAAGCGCGGCAAAGCCTCATCGGTTTGCAAATTCTTGGGCACGCTGCGCACCGCCGCCAGCGCCACCTGCCCCAGTTGGCGCTGGCGCTGGCGCACCTGCACCTGGCTCAGCAACAGCCACAGCGCAACAAACAACACCAACAACCCAGCCATGCCTACGATGACATGCGAGAGCAACAGACGTGTGCGAAGGTTCATAGACTTTTCCATCACGAAGACACAAAGATCAGGAAGATTTTTCTTTGTGATCTTTGTGTCTTCGTGGTGGAAATCATACCGATACCGTTCAGCATGTTGTTTTGCGGCTGTAAAATCCGCGCCGCAATGCCAAAAGCCATAGCATGGCGCGGGGTGGTTAACCACTATCGAGACCGCGTCCACATCAGCCACGCCGTCGAAGCCGTGACCCTCCTCGAAGGCAACACGCCGTTAATTCCTGCGCCCAAACTCGCCCACGCCCTAGATGGCAAAGGCGCGTTTGAGTTGTTTATTAAGTACGAGGCGCTGAACCCCACCGGCTCGTTCAAAGACCGCGGCATGACCGCCGCCATGACTCAGGCCGTGGCCGACGGCGCAAAAGCCGTGATCTGCGCCAGCACCGGCAACACCGCCGCCAGCGCTGCTGCCTATGCCGCGCGGGCGGGCCTCAAGTGCGTGGTGCTCGTGCCGGATGGCAAGATCGCCGTGGGCAAGCTGGCCGGTGCCATCAGCTACGGCGCACAAGTCATCTCCATCAATGGCAACTTCGATGATGGCCTGCGCATGGTGCGCGAAGTGACCGAGCGCGCGCCCATTGCGCTCGTCAATTCAATTAATCCCGCCCGCGTGCAAGGCCAAAAAACCGCCGCCTTTGAGATTGTGGATTGGCTAGGCGACGCGCCGGATTGGCTGGCGCTGCCGGTGGGCAACGCGGGCAATATCACCAGCTATTGGCTGGGCTTTCAGGAATACTTTGAGGACGGGCTGGCGACGCGCAAGCCGCAACTCCTCGGTGCGCAGGCGGCGGGCGCAGCGCCCATTGTGCTGGGCAAAATTGTAGAGAAGCCGGAGACGATTGCGACCGCGATCCGCATCGGCAACCCTGCCCGCTGGCACGAGGCCGCCCAGGCATTAGACGAAAGTGACGGCCACATTACCGCCGTGCCCGACGAAGAAATTTTGCACTGGTACAAAACCGCCGCCCGCCTCGAAGGTATCTTCTGCGAGCCATCCTCTGCCACCGGCCTAGCGGGCCTGGCCAAAGCCTTGCGCGAAAACCAAATTGATTTGACCGGCAAACGCGTGGTGGCTGTGCTAACCGGTCACGGCCTAAAAGACCCCGACACCGCCGTAAAAGGCAGCGCCCCACCGGTGACGATTGAGCCGAATGTTGAGGCGTTGCTGGAGATAATTTAATAGTATGAAACTATCAAGAGTCTATATCAAGAACTTACGTCAAATCAAAGAGTTAGAGCTTAGTTTTGAAAATTCTTTGGGAGTTGTAAACGATACAACTCTAATTGTTGGTCCAAACGGAAGTGGCAAGACAACCATCCTTGATGCCATTGCATTGTGCATTGGCCCATCAGTTTATTTTCCGGTCGTGCGTCCATCGCTAAGTCTTACTCCACGCACGATTGTCCGCAAAGGTGCCATAGCAGCACAAGTTGATTGTGAATTCATATTCAGTGCCGAGGAAATAAAATCCACTCAGACGTTATTCGAACTGATGGGTGAAAAGATGTGGAAACCAAAATCAGATCGAGTGGTAACAAGTTGGACGTATCCCGATACCGATATTAAATGGGGCAGGGTGAACTATTCATCAAGCAATGCATCAGATCCCAACTTGTGGAGATTATTTCGCGGGCGTTCATATGCAGCAAAGTTAATATCAACAGGGAGCCTGCCGAAAGAAAACGGATCAGCATGGAATTGGTTTCGTGAGGTAGGGTCTGCATTCATGTTTGATCAGCAGCGGCAAGGTTTTGAGAAAACGATCAGCAGAGAAATTCTTGAAATAATTCGCGGAGTGCCGATTCAGCAAACTGATGATCGAATAACTTCTAGCCCAAAAGAAATACTGTTAAACATTGCTATCGAAGATACGCTTCCGACTCCAAAGACGATTAAGAATTCAGCGCATCCACAAAGCAAATTCAAATTGGTACAAGAAGCATATGCACGTGTTTGTTCACCCAGAAAGATCGTGGGGATAGAGAGAGGCGATGATGGTGTGGATTTGATCTTTTCTGACGGCAATCATCAATACACTTACGAAGGCATGAGTAGTGGCGAACAGCTCGTTCTTCTCTTTCTCATAAGAATGGTTACGGACTATATAAACCAGTCTATCGTTCTAATAGATGAGATAGAACTTCATCAACACCCTATCTGGCAGACAAGAATTCTGGATACTTTGGAGCGTGTAGGTGTGAATAACCAGATTATTGCTACTACACATTCTGCATATCTCAGAGATTCTGTATCTCCCGGATCAATTAAGAATATTGGATCATTGGAATGATTTAGGTTTGTTCTATGAAACAAGTTTATTTGATCTGTGAAGGTGAAGCAAACAGTCTAGATAGCCGTTTATTGAAAAGATTTTTTGCCCGACAATCAGTTTACGCCCTCATTGAGAGTAGTGGAGGGGATGCCCAGCTTGGCTCTATCGCAACTTACATCGAAAAAAGAGAGATGCTTTCGTCAGTAGACAAAAAGACTCAACCTATTGTCTTTACGATTCGTGACAGAAACTACGACGATCTTGTTACCTGCCGAGAATCTTGGAACAAGGGTAGAACATTAGTTTGGTGCAAGCATGAGATCGAAAATTATCTACTTGAGCCAAAGGTTGTTTCTCAAGGATTAAAACGATTTGACTCTCGCTTTGCCGACTTGGTATTCACTAAAAACTTACTAGATATCATCTCGCAGCAGTTTATCGAAGCTCATGCAGGGAAGCTAACTTTTCATAAATTTCAAAAAAAACGACTTGGTTTTGATCTTCGCCTTGAACTTCCCAAAGGGGTCTCCAGCAAAACGACCAGAGACTATTGGATTGGGTTAATCAGAGGTGAATTCCGTAAACTAAACAATGCGGCAAAACTGCTATCAGCATCTAATGCTTTTGATGAACAAACAGTAGAAACCGAATATGATCTTGAACTCAATACTTTGCGGTCTTCTCATTTTTTTGAGAATGAAATGCACTTGAATGATTTGGAAGGGAAAGAATTACTTTCTGCATTAATTGACCATTTCAATAAAGACACGGGCAAAAATGTTGAGCGAGATGATTTCGAAGAGTATCTTATTTCAGGGTTTGTCGATAGTTACGACGCGAGTAATTCTGAACTACATGATTTTGGAAAGTTAGAGAAGAGGCTGAAGGGTGAATAAACTTCTCTCCCTCCGCATCCCCGCCACCAGCGCCAATTTGGGGCCGGGGTTCGATTGCATGGGGCTGGCGTTGGATTTGTGGAACACGTTTGAGTTGTATGACGATGAAAGCGTAAGCGGCATCGAAGTCGAATCCAACGGCGAAGGCTCGCAGGCGTTGCCCAACGACAAGAGCCACCTGGTGGTGCGCACAATGGTGGACGAGATGAGCATGCGCGTGCCGTTTGATGTGCGGCACGTGCACTATCGCATCGTCTGCAAGAACGAGGTGCCAGTGGGCAGCGGCCTCGGCTCCAGCTCAACAGCCACGTTGGCGGGGTTGTTGTTTGCCAATGCCTTGCTCGACCCCGACGGCTTCCAAAGCGAGGCCGGGCAACAGCGCATTCTGGCACGCGCTTTTGAGATTGAAGGACACGGCGACAACGTCGCGCCTGCCTTGTTGGGTGGCTTGGTCATCGTGGCCTCCAACAACGGCCACGTCATCGCGCCAAAAATTGCGCTGCCGCCCACGAAGGTCGTGGTCTGCGTGCCACAGTTTCACTTTCTCACCTCGCATGCGCGTTCGGTGTTGCCGGGGCATTACACACGAGGCGATGCCGTGTTCAACATTGGCCGCTCGTTGTTGGTGGCCGAGGCCTTGCGTAGTGGCAACTACGTCATGCTGGCCCAGGTGGCCGAAGACCGCATCCACGAGCCGTATCGCCTGCCCGCCATTCCAGGCGCGTTGCAGGCCAAAGAGGGCGCGCTGAACGCTGGGGCGTGTGCGGTGTGTCTCAGCGGCGCAGGCCCAGGCCTCATCAGCTTTGCCCCAGACAAGCACACCCAAATTGGCGAAGCCATGCGCCGTGCCTTCGCCGAGGCGGGCCTGAGCGCGCGCTCCTGGGTGTTGGATGTGACGACGCAGGGTGCGCAGGTGAGTTGAGGTGTCGTAGGAGTGCGGAAGAGCGAAGCAGTAGAGAACTCATTTGACAATCTTGGCGGTCATTACTAACCGGCAACTGGATTACCAAGAAAACAAAACGTTCAAAACCATAGGGGGAAGTTCATGTTTGCTTCAACTACATGCATTGCACGGATCATGGTCGGTGTCAGTCTTGTGTTGGGTTCATTTATTCAACCGGGTTTCATCGCTTCAGCTCAGGTTAATCCGCCCCCTCTTCCCCTCGAAAAAGTTGATGTAAGCGTTGCTGGGGAAATACGACAGCGTGGGCAACGTAAAGGTGATTGACGACCGCACCGGGCTGAGCCGCAACAGCGGCAACGCAGCAAACTGGTTCTTGCCACAACAGCGGGCGCAGTATGGCTACGATGCGCTGGACCGGCTGACCAGTTGGACGCAGAACGCTGTGGCGCAAGAGAGCTATGGCTATGACTCCATTGGCAACTTTGTGACCAAAGGCGGCGTAAGCCACACGTACGCACCTTCTGGCGTAGGCAGCGTTCGACCTCATGCGGTAACGGCCACCAGCGCAGGCGATGCCATGACTTACAACGCCAACGGCAACATGACCAGCCGCACCGAAAACGGGGTGGCGTATACCCAAAGCTGGAACCAAGACAACCGACTGGCGAGCATTGCCGCAACTGGGATG
>JAYTNY010000291.1:0-9314 GCA_043748055.1 Roseobacter sp. | reverse complement strand
GACAGGATTACGGGATTTCACAGGATTAATCCTGTTGAATCCTGTAATCCTGTCTATCTCCGTTTTGCCTGTCATTGCGGTTCAACAGCCGCATCCCGTTCAAGGTCACTAATAAACTTGCGCCCACATCGGCCAGCACGGCTAACCACATCGTGCCCAGCCCCATCAACACCAGCGCCAAAAACGCCAACTTAATGCCAACCGCAAACACGATGTTGGCGCGGATGGTGCGCATGGCCGCCCGAGCCAAGCTGAAAGCAAACGGCAGCTTGCTCAGGTCGTTGCTCATCAGCACCATGTCGGCGGTTTCCATGGCTTGGGCGGTGCCTGCGCCCATGGCAATGCCTACGGTCGCGGTTGCCAATGCAGGTGCGTCGTTTACGCCATCGCCTACCATGGCCACGCTGCCATATTGCGCCAGCAAGGCTTTTAGCGCAGCCACCTTTTGGGCGGGCAACAAGTCGGCTTTTACAGCGGTCACGCCCACCTGCTGTGCAATGGTTTGGGCTGTGGCGGCGTTGTCGCCGGTCAGCATGACGGTGGCTTGCATGCCTGCGGCGTGTAACGCGGCCACGGCTTGGGTGCTGCTCTGGCGCACGGTGTCGGCCACGGCGATGTAGCCGAGGTAGCGCCCATCTGCACCCACCAACATGGGCGTGTGGCCTTTGGATGAGGCTGCCGCAATCTCAGCGCACTGGGCGGGGTCATGTGGCACTGTCTGGTCAAAATAGCTGTGGCTGCCCACCAATACCGCTTGGCCGTTGACGCTGCCCATCACGCCCTGGCCCAGCATGGCCCGCACATCGTTGGCGGTGGCATAGCGGTTGCCCAGGTGTTGCGCTTCGGCCTCGGCCACAATGGCTTGGGCCAATGGGTGCTCGCTGCGTTTTTCGATTGCGTAGGTCAGCGCCAGCAAGTCATCGCAGTTGGCGCAGTTTCCAGTCGCCGTGTTTGTGCAACCGATGGCGCGCACTTTGACCACGCGAGACTTGCCCTCAGTCAGCGTGCCGGTCTTGTCAAAGGCGATGGCGTTTATGTTTGCCAGCGCTTCTAAATAAGCGCCGCCTTTAATCAGCACCCCGTTGCGGGCGGCGTTGCTGATGGCGCTAATGATGGCGACGGGTGTGCTGATGACTAACGCGCACGGACAGGCCACCACCAACAGTTCCAATGCCCGATACAGCCAGCCCTGATTGCCCCAAAACGGCTGCGCAAACACCAGCGGCGGCACGGCGGCCACCAATATCGCCAACCCAACCACAACAGGCGTATAGACCTTTGCAAACCGATCCACAAATCGCTCGGCAGGTGCTTTGCGCTCTTGCGCTTCTTCCACCATTTTGATGATGCGGCTCAGCGTGTTGTCCTCGGCCAGCCGCGTCACTTCAATCTCCAGCGCGCCCTCGCCGTTGATGCTGCCTGCAAACACCTCGCTGCCGATTAGCTTTTCAACGGGCACACTCTCGCCGGTGATGGGCGCTTGGTTCACTGTGCTCGCGCCTTTGGTAATGCGGCCATCCATGGCAATGCGCTCGCCGGGCTTCACAATAATTATTTCGCCTACGCGCAGGGTCTCCACAAAGACGCGCGTCTCCTCCAGGCCGCGTAGCACGGTGGCTTCGTTGGGGGCCACTTGCAGCAGGGTTTTGATTGAGTCGCGCGCACGTTCTGCGGTGTAGCCTTCGAGGGCCTCACCGATGGCAAACAGCACCATGACCAGCCCGGCCTCGGTGTAGGCGCCGATGACAACTGCGCCGATGGCTGCAATCGTCATCAACAAATTAATGCTGATTTCGCGGCTGATGATCAACGAACGCCACGCGCTGCGGGCGATGGGGATGCCCGCAACCAGCAGCGCGCCAATCGCGGTCGCGGTTAACCCTGCGCCCTCGATGCCTAAAAACGGCAGAAGCTCGTGGAAGATTAGGCTTGGCAAGATCAACACAAAGCCCAGAACCGCCAACGCTGTGTTGGTGCGCGAAAGCAAAAAACGCAAAAAGCCCAGCACGCCGGATGAAGGCAACCGGTTCACCCATCCCGTCCAGCCTGTTTTGGTTGGCTCTTGTGCCGTACTTTTTTCATACACGCCATAGCCCAGCGCTTGCACGCGGGCGATGACTTGTTGGCGCGGCAGGGTGCTTTCAACCTTTAGCGTGGCTGCGCCGTAGTTTAAGGTGCAGGTGGCCACGCCGGGCAGCTTGGCTACGCCGCGCTCAATGGTCTTGGCGCAGTCCGCGCAATCCATGCCGGTGATGCGATAGGTTTCGATTAACGGTAAAAACGGTAAAGGTATGTTTGTCATTCGTGTCTCACATGCTCTAAACCCAGTTTGAATAACGCGGCCACATGGTCATCGTCTAACGCGTAATACACCTCGCGGCCCTCTTTGCGGGTGCGCACCAGGCGCATTTGCCTCAGATGGCGCAGGTGGTGGCTTACGGCGCTCTCGCTAATCTCGATCTGTGCGGCAATCGCGCCGACGTTGCGCTCGCTATCCATCACCGCTGCCAGAATGCGCACGCGGCTGGTGTCGCTCATGGCGCGGAATAGCTCGGCTAAATCGGCGGCGGCGTTTTCATCTACCTCTGTGGGTGCTTGTTTTGTCTTTGGCATCGCTGAATATATGAACAACTGTTCATGTATTTTACTCTAAAGACCACCTGCAAAAAAGGAAGTGCTTCGCCCCGGGCGCATTTTGCAAAAGAGTCAAACTTTGTCTCGCAATCGATTTTCGTAGGGGCGCAGCACGCCGCTTTGAGCGGAGCTGCGCCCCTGCCATGGCCTTTCGCAAGGCGTGTGCCCCTGCGACACGGTTTGCAGCTTGCGGCGTTATGACGCAGGAGGCCTTAAGTAAAGTTGGTTAAAGTGGGCGGGGATGGATGCATATGAGACAACGTAAACAGTTTTTAGTTTTGCTGATGGGGCTGTGCTTGTGGTTGGCGGCGTGTGGCACGCCTACGCCTGCGCTGCAGGTGGGGGTCACTATTGACCCACCCCAAACTATGCCAGATTTCACGCTGGTGAACCAGGACGGCAACGCCATCAATTTAAGCGACCTGCGCGGCAAACCGCTGCTGTTTGCGTTTGCCTACACCCATTGCCCCGACATTTGCCCCATCACCATTGCCGAATTTATGCGCATTAAAAAAGCGCTGGGTGGTGATGTTGCCGACGGTGCAAATGTGAACTTCGCCATGATTAGCGTGGATGGCGAACGCGACTCGCCGGAGGTGTTGAAGAACTATCTCAAGTTATTCGACACGCGCTTTATCGGCTTAACGGGCGCGCCTGCGTTGGTGCAACACATTGGCGAGCCGTATGGCTTGAAAGTGGCGGTGAACAAAACCAATGCCACGCAGGCCAGCTACCTGGTCAGCCACACCAGCTATATGTATTTGCTGGATAAATTTGGCCGTTGGCGCAAGAGCTATGCTTTCCAAACCAGCCCCGAACCCATTGCCAACGACATTCGCGCTATGCTGCGCGAGCCAGAGCCAGCACCTGCACAGAGCGAAAGCCTTTCGGCGTATGACGCCAGCCCCAAGCCCAAAGCCATTTACATGTTGTCGCCCGTCGTCATGCCGGATTTCACGTTTACCACGCAAGACGGCCAGCCGTTCAACTTTGGCAGCCTGCGCGGGCAATGGGCGTTGATGTATTTTGGCAGCACTGAATGCCCCCGCAAAGATTGCCCGCCCGATGTGCTGGCCCAGTGGCGCGAGGTGAAAGCCGGGCTGGGCGATCAAGCCAGCAAGGTCGCGTTCATCATACTGAGTGTGGACGCGAATTACGATACGCCGCCCATCCTAAAAACCTACATCGAGCGATATGACCCGGCGTTTATAGCGCTGACCGCACCGAACGGCCAAGTCTCGCCGGTGGCCGTAAAGTATGGCGTGCACATTGCCAACATCAACGAGGGCAGCAGCACACAGCCCGCGCGCTACATCGCCCACTCGGTGTATTCGGTGCTGGTAAACCCAGAGGGCAAATGGGTGATGGCCTTTCCGTTCAAGATGGCAGCGACTGATATTGCCGCCGAGCTAAAGGCCCTTTTGCAAAGCAAATAGCCATGCAATCACTAATTACTAATCACTAATTACTAATCACCAATCAGCGTTCGTCGGGCTGGCCCTTTGCGCCGCTGCACGATGCGCCCGGCTCGGGTGCCTGCGGGCCGTTGGCGAAGCGGGTGACGAACAGCGGCAGGCGCGGGTCGCTGGCTTCTTTCACCGCAAGCTGGTAGCCCCAGGCCGAGGCCACGATGGGCGAGGGCAAGCCGGGGTAGGGCGCTAGCAAGGTGTAACTTCTGCCGCGCACCAAGCCTTTCAGTGTGTTCACGGCCTCGGCGCTAAGCGTTGGGTCGTAGGCGATCCACGCCGCGCCGTGCTCCATTGAATGCACGGCATATTCGTTTTCGACGGGTTGGTTGTAGATGCCGCAGTTCTGCCAGCTTGGGTTATGCACCCCGCCAATGGGCGGCGTGTTGGGGTAACTGAACTTGCCTTGCGCATGTTGGCCCGACCGGGGTGAGCCAAAATTTTGCAAGCCTTCTATGTTGCCTGCGCCGGTTGTGCCATTGGTGCCACCCGATTGCGACATCGCAAACACAACGCCGCCAATGACCAGCGCGGCGACGACCGCGAGAATGATGTAGAGCGACTTTGAGTTCGACGGCGGCTGCACTTGTGCTTGTGATCTTCTTCCAGATTTGCTCATAGGGGTTCAGTTTATGGCGATGATAGGGCCTGTCAATTGAAGTCGTAACCTACTAAATCCTAAACTAGACCTCTTGCAAAAGTCCATTCGCACGCGGCGTTCGTAGGGGCGTAGCATGCTACGCCCCTACTTTTGCAAGAGGTCTACTCTCTTTCCATGCTGAGCTTATCGAAGTCATGTGCGACGTACCTCTGAGGTGCGTCGTACGTTATTCCGCTACGCCTTAATTGAGTTACTAACCGGCTAAAGCCTCGACATCCCTTTCGCGCTGGGCTTCCGTTTTTTGTAGCGCTCTCGAAAACTCTCTCTTGCAAACGGCTTAAAGTCGCGGTAGTCCGTCCAGCCGCTAAACGGCGGCGGCACTTTGGTGATTTGGCCGTGTTTGTTTTGGATGAGGTTCGTCGCCACCTTTGCCGCCCAGCCCCCCAGCTTGTACAGCGTGGGCGATTGCATGCCGATCTGCCACAGCCGCATGCCCACCCGCCAGCCGATGCCTTGCCCACCCTCCTGCACCAAATCCCGCCGCAGCTTTAACAGCATGTCCGGTATCGCAATGTCGACCGGGCAGGCACTTTGGCATGCGCCGCACAGGCTGCTGGCGTGTGGCAGGCTGGGCATGTTGCTCACCCCGCTCAGCAGCGGCGAGAACACCGCGCCGATTGGCCCTGGATACACCGACCCATACGCATGCCCGCCGATGTTTTGATACACCGGGCAAACATTCAAACACGCGCCGCAGCGAATGCACTTCAGCGCCTCGGCATATTCCGTGCCCAAAATGCGGCTGCGTCCGTTATCCAGAATGACCAGGTAAAACTGTTCGGGCCCATCGTCTTCGTTGTCGCGTTTAGGGCCGGTCATCAGGCTGGTGTATACGGTCATGCGTTGGCCGGTGGCGCTGCGCGGCAGCAGTTGCACCAATGTGGCAAAGTCCTCCATGTTCTCGATGACTTTCTCCAGCCCCATCACCGCCACATGGATGCGCGGTGTGCCTGCGCTCAGTCTGTTATTTCCCTCGTTCTCCACGGTCACAATCGTACCGGTCTCGGCAATGGCAAAGTTCACCCCGCTGATGCCTAAGTCGGCTTCGATATATTTGCGCCGCATCACCCCGCGCACAAAGCGCGTCATCTGCTCTGGGTCATCCGTCATCGGCATATTAATTTTGTCGTGCAGCACCTCGGCCACTTTCTCTTTGGTTTTGTGCAGCACCGGGAACACAATATGGCTGGGCTTTTCATCGGCCAGTTGGATGATGTACTCGCCGAGGTCACTCTCGGTGCTTTCGATGCCGTGCGCGCCCAGCGCATGCGCCAGATCAATTTCCTCGGCCACCATGCTCTTGGCCTTGCTCACCCGCTTCACATCGTTGTCTTTGCAAATCTGCAACACCAGTGCGTTGGCCTCTGCCCCATCCCGCGCCCACAGCACTTTGCCGCCGTGTTTGATGACGTTGGCCTCGAGCTTTTCCAGCAACTCCGGCAATTTGTTCAGCGCCCGCTCGCGCGCTCGTGCGCCCTGTTGGCGCAGGGCTTTCGCATCGGTGGTCTCGGCCATGGCCGCGATGCGGCCCAGCACGGCGCGTGTGGTGCCTCGGTCTAGCGCCGTTTGCAGTTGAATGTCTTTGAGGGCGATGACGCTGGCTTGCTTAAAGTTGTCTTTCATACAAAGCCAATGTGTTTAGTAGTTGCTCGCGATGCTCATTCATGTGTTCAGCACAAGTGTCAATGACTCGCTTGCGCAATGTTGTTTCAACTGCTGGACGATCATAGCGTGCCTCATCAACAATAAAGTTTTGATCAAGCTCAATATTGCTGAGGCCATGCAGCGTTTGCAGCATGTTCTGATAGGCGCGCTCAAAGCAATCGAGTAGCGATTGCGTCGAGCTGCACTGCATTGCTTCTGTGTCTGTCTTCATGAATCGCTGCCAACCCGGTAGCTCTTGATGAAGCTGTACTGTTGAAAAGTTAGTGCCTCGTGCTTCTTCAACAAGCATCACATAAAAATCGTTTGAATGAGCAAGATGTGCAATGATCCGTTTTGGTGTGAATTCATTTTCGCTAGGGCACCAATCTAATGCTGAATCGGGTACGCGTTGAATGACTGAAACAACAGCATCATGTGCTTGCGCAAGGCAGATTAAATGTTTCATAGATTTGATTAAACTCAGTGCGTTCCCGCAAACACAAACCAGGTTTCTTTAAGAAACCTGGTTTGTGTTTGCGAAGTACTCGCAGCTTAACTCTAAACTCGCCCCGCCAAAACTTCTGCAATGTGAACAACGCGCTTCTTGCTGTTATTGCGCGAGAGGCTGCCGTTCATATGCATCAAGCAACTGGCATCACCTGTAATCACAATCTCTGCATCGGTAGCGTTAATGTTCGTCATCTTGTCGTTCAGCATCGCCCCGCTAATCTCGCTCATCTTCACCGCAAACAGCCCGCCAAAGCCGCAGCATTGGTCGGCACCCGGCAGGTTTACAAGTTGCAAGTTTTTAACGTTAGCCAGCAAGGCGCGCGGTTGTGGGCCGATGCCCAATCCGCGCAAGCCATGGCAGGCATCGTGAATCATCGCTGTTGTGGGGCGGCTCAAGGTTGTACCCAGATCGGTTACGCCTAACACATCCACCACGTATTGAGTGAGTTCGTAGGTCTTGGCGGCTACATTGTGCGCAAGCTGTTCCTCGGGCTGGCCTTTGAATAGCTCGGCGTAAAAGTGCTTCACCATGCTGGCGCATGAACCCGATGGCGTGACGATGGCCTCTGAGTCTTTGAAGACGTTGAGAAAGTGCCGCGCCACCGCACGAGATTCCTCCTGAAACCCGGAGTTAAACCCAGGCTGCCCACAGCATGTCTGCGCTTCAGGGAAATCGACTTGAACACTCAGCTTCTCCAAAATATCCAGCGTGGCCTCGCCCGTATCAGGAAAAAGCATATCGACGATGCAGGTGACGAATAGGGAGGCGCGTTTCATGGTGAATGGGGATTAGGGATTAGGGATTGGTGATTGCGAACTTGAATCACCAATCCCTAATCCCCATTCACTAATCCCCAGCCGGGTAGCCACCACCGCCGCCATCACCCAGGCCGCGCTCTTCGGCAATTTTCTGTTCGTAGTGGCTCTCGTGCAGGGCGGTGATGGGATTGGGGTGCAGGCCCATCTCTTCGCGCACCTCGGCCAGTAGCGGGCGCACATCGGTCTCAAACGCATCGCTCAGCACGCGGTAGGCGCCTAACACATCGTGCTCGGCTTGCTTCTGCGCCAGCTTGGCGCGGTCTACCAGCAGGGCTTTGGCATAGGCTGATTGGATATTCACCACGCTTTGCACCATCGCCTCAATCTTCGGCTCGATGCCGTGCGATTGGTCAATCATGTAAGCCACGTCTTTAGCAGCGGCTTCGTTGTCCACCAACTCGTTGTAAATCAAGAACATCTCCCACGGGTTGGTTGTGCCTACGATCAAATCGTCATCGCCATACTTGCGGTTGTTGAAGTGAAAGCCGCCCAGCTTGTCCTCATCCAACAACGTGCTGACGATGTGCTCGATGTTCACCCCCGATGCGTGATGCCCCAAATCAACTAATACCTGCGCCTGCGGCCCCAGCTTCAGCGCAGCCGCATAAGCCATGCCCCAATCCGCAAAATCGGTGTGATAAAAGGCTGGCTCGTAAAACTTGTACTCAATCAACATGCGCATGTTGGGCGGCAAGTGCTTGTAGACCGCTGTTAAAGATTCGATCATGCGATGTCGTCGCTCACGCATGTTCTCTTGCCCGGCGTAGTTGGTGCCATCGCCGTACCACAGGCTAATCATGCCGCTGCCGGTCGTCTCGGCGATCTGAATGCACTCCAAGTGATGGTCAATCGCCTTCTGCCGCGTCGCCGCATCAGCGTGAGTGATGCTGCCCCACTTGTAGCGATCGGCCTGAAACGTATTCGTGTTAATCGCGCCGATCGCCACGCCACGTTCCTCGCTAAACTGGCGCAGCTCTTCCCAGTCCTTCACCTTGTCCCACGGGATGTGCAACGCAACCGATGGGCACACGCCAGTTAATTTATTGACCTGCGCCGCGTCGGCAATCTTCTCGTAAATGGTGCGGGCCGCGCCGGGCCAGGCATACGTCTTAAACCGCGTGCCCGTGTTGGCAAACCCCCACGAGGGCAACTCAATATGCTGCTGCTTGAGCTTGGTTTTGATGGCACTGAGATCAATGTTTGTCATGACTATCTCCAACTTCAAAAGCTGGAGATTAGAGATTTGGACACGCCAATCTCTAATCTCTAATCTCTTTAACTCAGGTGAAAAACTTCTTCTAACAAAATAAAACTCTCGTCGGCGTTTTTGCCATCAATGCCCTCGAAGAACGGGGCCATGTCTTTTTGCCAGCGTGCGTTCACCTCTTTGCTGGCCATGCTGTTGCGCGCCGCTTCAAAATCCGGCGTCTCCACATAGCCAAACAGCATGCCATCCTCGCGCATAAACAGCGAATAGTTGTGCCAGCCCGTTTCGCTCAGCGCAGCCAACATCTCCGGCCACACCTCGGCATGGCGGCGTTTGTATTCGTCCAGCATGTGCGGCTTTACTTTGAGCAAGA
>JAYTNY010000290.1:0-1962 GCA_043748055.1 Roseobacter sp. | reverse complement strand
GTCCAGCAAGTTAAAGGTGTTGCTCATGTTCAACACGTAATCGTGAGCAGGTTGCACCAGGCCAGCGGCCACGGCGCGTTTGCCTTCTCTCTCATACTTGTCGAACAACTCGTGCAGCTCTTCCACATCGGCCACATGAAAGGCGTACTGGCTGCGTTCAATCTCGTCTTGCAGCTTCACATCGCCATACGTTCGCACGTTGTCCCATTTCAAATCAAACACGGTGCGCGTGCCTTGCAAGAACATGGCGATGCGCTCCAGGCCGTAGGTTAATTCGAGCGGAACTGGATCGAGCGAGACACCGCCCACCTGTTGGAAATAGGTGTATTGGGTGATCTCCAGTCCATCAATCCACACCTCCCAACCCAGGCCCCACGCGCCAATGGCCGGTTGGGCCCAGTTGTCTTCCACAAAGCGAATATCGTGTTTGCGGTAATCAATGCCCACGGCGGCCAAGCTCTCTAAATACAAATCCTGGCTGCGCTCTGGCGAGGGCTTTAGGATCACTTGGTATTGCGTGTGGGTGTAGAGACGGTTGGGGTTCTGCCCAAAGCGGCCATCATCGGGCCGGGCGCTGGGTTCCACATAGGCCACGTTCCACGGCTCTGGGCCTAGCACGCGCAAAAAGGTGGCGGGGTTCATGGTGCCTGCGCCCACCACTTGGTTGTAGGGTTGCCAAATCAAGCAGCCTTTGCCAGCCCAAAAGCTGTGCAGTTTAAGAATAAGTTCTTGGAAATTGAAATAAGAATTTACGGGGTTCTGTGCGCTCGTAGACATACGGGGCGCAATTGTAAATGGGGTGCGCAACAAAGCTCAGCCTAAAGTCTGGGGCAATGGGGGGCTAAACTCGCTAAACTTCGTTGCGCAATATAAAGGCTATGTTGCAATAATGGCGCGTCGGTCCCGTCTGTGTTTGGCACTATGAATTGGCTTTACATCGCGTTGCTTTCCCCGGCATTGTGGGCGGCTGGTAATCACATCGATAAGTTTTTGTTGGAGAAGCGCCTGCGCGAAGGCGGGGTCGGTTCACTCATCCTCTTTTCTTCGCTGATTGGCTTGTTGCCTGTTCCAGTCATTCTCTTTGTTCACCCAGCCGTGTTGAATATCTCGCTGCGCAACGCAGGCATCGTCGTCCTCAACGGTGTGTTGTATGTTGTCAGCCTATTGCCCTACTTGCACGCCTTGCATCGGGATGAGGCATCTATTGTGGTGCCGCTCTTCCAGACCACGGCGGTGTTTAGCTATGCATTTGGTTGGCTGGTGTTGGGCGAGACGCTGACCCCGTTACAAGGCTTTGCCGCTGCGCTCATCATCCTCGGCTCGCTCGCGCTTTCAGTTGAGCTAAAACCGCGTGGCTACCGCCTCAAAACCGATGTGCTGCTGCTGATGCTGGCCGCTTCGTTGCTGAACGCGCTGAACTGGCTGCTCTTCAAGTTCGTCGCCGTGCAAGAAGATTTCTGGGTGTCCAGCTTCTGGGAATACATCGGCTTCATCTCGTTCGGTCTGTTGGCTTTCGTGTGGGTTAAGCCCTGGCGCGATGAATTTATGGCCGTGCTAAAAGCCAACCGTGCCTCGGTGTTGGCTTTGGTGGCGCTGAACGAAGGCATAAGCCTGGCCGCCAAAGTGAGCACCAACGTCGCCTCGCTCACTGCGCCGCTGGCGCTTATTTCTACTGTGCATGGTTTGCAGCCTGCGTTTGTGTTGTTCTACGGCGTGCTGCTCACGTTGTTTGTGCCCAGCTATGGCCGAGAAAATTTAGCCAAGCGCGTCATCGTCCAAAAAATTGCCGCCATTGCGCTGACGATTACGGGCACCTACATGCTGGGTACGTCGGGGTAAGTTGGGGTAAGTGGTTGTAAGAGTTGTTTTGAAAGGGGTGAAAAAAAATATGCGAGTAGGGCTGACATACGAACACAAATCCTGGTATCCATTTACTTCCGATGACCCGGACGATGCCAACTC